>CALXIG010000094.1 GCA_944388305.1 uncultured Clostridia bacterium | reverse complement strand
CATCCTTCGAGGTGAGGGCGTGGAATTTGTTGGGGGCGGTGACAAAGGGCTTTCCGGTCAGTCCGGCAACCTTGGCGGCCACCAGCTCGGAGAAGCCGGCAGGGGCGTTCAGGCCGGTACCGACGGCGGTGCCGCCGAGCGCCAGCTCGTGCAGGGGCTTGACCGCGAGCCGGAGAAGCTCGGCGTCCCGCTCCAAGCTGGAGCGCCAGCCGCTGATTTCCTGGCTGAATTTGATGGGGGTCGCGTCCTGCAGGTGGGTGCGGCCGGACTTCACGATGCCCTCGTTCTCCGCTTCCAGCCGTTTGAAGGTGGCAATGAGCTCCTCAATGGCGGGCAGCAGTTTGTCCTCGACGGCGATGACGGCCGAAATGTGCATCGCCGTCGGGAAGGTGTCGTTGGAGGACTGACTCATATTGATGTCGTCGTTAGGGTGCGCGAGCTTTTTGCCGGCGATCTGGTTGGCGCGGTTTGCGATAACCTCGTTGGCATTCATGTTGGACTGGGTGCCGGAACCGGTCTGCCAGACAACCAGCGGAAAATGGTCGTTGAGCTTGCCGGAAATGACCTCGTCGCACGCCTGCGTGATGGCGGCGAGTTTCTCATCGGTCATTTTTTCGGGCTTCAGCTCGTGGTTGGCGAGGGCTGCGGCCTTTTTGAGGATGCCGAAGGCGTGGGTGATTTCGCGGGGCATCGTCTCGATGCCGACGCCGATCTCAAAATTCTCATGGCTTCTCTGGGTCTGCGCGGCCCAGAGACGGTCCGCGGGGACCTTCATCTCGCCCATCGAATCGTGTTCAATGCGGTATTCCATCAGAAAATTCCCTCCCTGCTCAGATGTCGAGCTGCTGAATCACATTTTTAAGGGTCTCGGCGCTCTTGCGGAGCTTGACAACCTCCTCGTCGGTCAGCGGCACGTTGACCTTGCCGAGGATGCCGCAGTTGTTGACCAGGTTGAGGGTGCTGAGGCAGACGTCCTCAATGCCGTATTCGCCGTGCATCATGGTCGAAATGGTCATCGTGGTGCCGAGGCCGCTCGAGAGGCACTCGCAGATATGGCAGACCGAAGACGAGACCGCGTAGAAGGTCGCGCCCTTTCTCTGAATCACGACGCCGCCGGAAGTGCGGACATACTTCTCCACATCTTCGAAATCCAGCTCAGGCTTGAGCTCGCCGGAGGAGGGAATGAGGTTGGTGCACTCGCTGATCGGGACGTTGGAGATATTGGCGATGGACCACGGCACAAAGGAGGAGTCGCCATGCTCGCCGAAGACATAAGCGTGGACGTTGCTCTGATTGATGCCGTAATACTCGGACAGCTTGGTGCGGAGACGGGAGGTGTCGAGGATGGTGCCGGAGCCGATGATGCGGCTTTCCGGCAGGCCGGAAAGCTTGTTGAAGGTGTAGGTCAGAACGTCGACCGGGTTGCTGACGATGATGTAGGTGGCATTGGGCGCATACCGGGTGATCTCGGGAATGATCTTCTTGGTGATGTCCACATTGGTCTGCGCAAGCTCGAGCCGGGTCTGGCCGGGCTTTCTCGCGATGCCGGAAGTCAGGATGACGATGTTCGAATCCTTCGCGTCCTCATAGGTGCCCGCATAGACGGAGCACGGGCCGCTGAAGGGGGTGCCCTGGCGGATGTCCAGCGCCTCGCCGAGCGCCTTGGTCTCGTTGATGTCGATCATGACGATCTCGGTCGCAAGGTTTTTGGTCGTCAGGGTGTAGGCAATGGTAGATCCGACGCTGCCTGTTCCGATGATGGAAATTTTGTTCATAACGCACCTCTCCAATTTACATAGTTTATTTTATTATAACATAATCCGACGCATTTCGGAATTGCCAGTTTTGCATGATGCCATATCATTTTTGATATAGCGCCAGACCTTTTCCAATTCCGGAAAATATCGGAACGAACCATGAAAAAAAGCCCGGTGAGTCTCGTTTTTTCAGAATTTTCCGGACCTTTTGCCCGCGCGTTTCGCCACACTTGTTTTCAGCAGAATGGAATATTTCCGGGGGGCTCAATGTCCCGCGGGTTTTTTCTCCATCATGTTCTTTTCTGTGGTGAGGTCGGCGTGCAGCAGAGCGGTAAGGACCACGCCGAAGGGGAGCAGCGTGACCCAGATCGCCCTGCCCGCGAGAAACGTGCAGCACACCGTCCCGATTACCGCGCCGGCGATAAAAAAGACGAGCATCAGGAAATGCCGCCGCAGTTTGCGCCGGTGCGGCTTTTCAGCCGTCCCCAGATGGCGCAGCTCATTGGCAAGTCCGACGCCGATCTGGCGGATGTGATTGGTGGCGAAGGTGGTCGCCACCGGGACGCCCTCCGCCTGCCGGAAGGTGTTGTACTGCATGGAGGCGATGAAATTGACCGTCACCTGGGAAATCTGCACCGGCGCGGAGTCCGGCACCAGTCCCAGCGCAGCGACGGCAAGCATCTCCACCGCTATGAGCAGCGTGTCCCAGCGCACCGGCAGCCGGTGTTTGATCGGATTTGGCAGCAGCTCTGAAACAAATGCGCCCAGCAGATAGGCGGAAATCGGAATGAGGTAATAAAGCGCCCTCCCCCATTCGGCCTTTCCGAGCGCCAGCCCCATCAAAACGACGTTGCCCGTCTGCGCATTGCAAAAGACGTTTCCGCGGAGCAGATAGGTGTAGGCGCCGAAAAATCCGGCTACGGCGATCAGAACGTCGTAGACCCAGTCGCGCTCGCACATCAGGTAGTACGGCCCGTTTGCTTCTGTCCCTGTTTTCAAACCAAGCACTCCCTCACACTTTCTCACTTTTAGTATAGCCTTGACCTTTTGCGCTGTCCAATATATAATATTTATGAAACTCATAACTTATCAGGCATGATTGGAGGAAGCCGCATGGAACTTCAGCAGCTCCGTTATTTTCTGGAGGTCGCCGCATCCCAGCACATGACCCGCAGCGCCGAAAAGCTGCACATCGCCCAGCCCGCCCTGACCAGGGCCATTCACCGGCTGGAACAGGAGCTGGGGGTGCCGCTCTTCCTGCCGCATGGGCGGGGCATTGTTCTGAGCGAGTACGGGGCGTTCCTGCAGCGCCGCCTTTCCCCCATTTTAGAGGAGCTGGACAGCCTCCCCGGCCAGCTGCGCGAAATGGCGAAGCTCGAAAGCCAGACCATCCGCCTCAACGTCCTGGCCGCGTCCATTCTCGTCACCGAGGCGGTCATCGCCTACCGCCAGCGGCACGAAAACCTGAACTTTCAGCTCACCCAGAATGCGGAAAGCAGGCTCTACGACATCGGGGTGTCGACCCGTCCCTTTCACCGGATTCCGGAGAACCGGACGGGGGAAGAATTCATCTTCACCGAAAAAATTTTCCTCGCCGTCCCCGCCTCCCACCCGCTCGCGCGGAGAAAGCGCATCCGGCTGGCGGACGCGGCGGGAGAGGGCTTCATCAGCCTGATGGG
>CALXIG010000093.1 GCA_944388305.1 uncultured Clostridia bacterium | reverse complement strand
GCGCAGCCAGTCGAGCACCCGCATCGCCGCCCAGGCCCAGAAGGCGATCTTGCCGGGATCCTGCGGGCCGCGCGCCCGCCCCTGATACCAGACGCCGGCCAGCCCGCTTTCAAAGTCGCCGCTGTCGGAGGTGACGTCCTCGTACCAGAAGGAGGCGGCCGCCACCCCGCTGTCGCAGATTTCCTCAGTGGGGAGGTACTCGTCCGGGACATTGGGGCGGAAGTTCACGAACACCACCGCCGGAACCGGCTTGTCCGCAAGGGGCAGCACATAGGTGAACGGGAAGGAAAACTCCCGCCCGCAGAGGGACGCGGTCAGCTGCACCCGGCGCAGTACCGCCTTTCCGGCGCAGTAACCGGCGCGCTCCTCCAGTATTTCGGCGGAAAGAGATTCCGGCGGCGCCGGCAGCGTGCCGTACTCGTACCGGCAGAGCAGTTCCTTCAGCTCCGCGCGGCAGTCCGCCCACTCCTCTTCGGTCAGCAGGCCGTCCCGGCGCAGCGCCGCGGGACAGGGCAGGTTTCGTTTGGCAAGTTCTGTTTCCATCAAGGTCAATTCCCCGCTTTCCTACAGATTTTACCTTCATTATCCCACATGCGGAATGAAAAAGCAAGAGGCTTTCCGCCAAATCCGGCAAAATCCGGCCGCAGAGCAAAAGAGGCGGGAATTCCCGCCTCTTTTCCGGACAAACAGCGCTACAGGATGATGCAGACCAGGCCGCTGCACCCTTCGTTGATGATTCGCTCGATGGTCTCCTGGAGTTTCAGCCGCGCGTCGGACGGCATCCGGTAGAGCTTGTTGTGCAGCCCCTCGTTGACCAGCTCGTGCAGCGACTTGCCGAAGATGTTGGATTCCCAGATTTTCTTGGGGTTCTCCTCGAATTCGTCAAGCAGGAATTTGACCAGCTCCTCCGACTGCTTCTCCGACCCGACGATGGGGCTGACCTCGGTCTGAATGTCCGCCCGCATCATGTGGATGCTCGGCGCGCTGGCGCGCAGCTTGACGCCGTACTTGCCGCCCTGCTTGACGATCTGCGGCTCCTCGAGGGTCAGCTCCTCCATCGTCGGCATGACGATGCCGTAGCCGGTCGCCGCGACCTCGTCTAAAGCCCCTTTGAGCTTCAGATATTCCCGCTGGCAGGCCGCGAGCTCCTTCATGCAGGGCATGAGGTCGGCCTCGTCGGTGATGGTGAGTCCTGTCGCCTCCCCGAGGATCTGGTAGAAGAGGGCGGGCTTCAGGGCAATGCAGACCCGCGCCTGCCCGGCGCCGAGGTCAATGCGGGAAACCGAGGCGGAAAGGATGTGCTCGCACCCGCTCAAAAGCTCTCCGATTCTGCGGGTGTCGCGCAGCAGGCGCATTCCCCGGGCGGCCTCCCGGATGGCGTCGAACACGGCGCTTCTGAGCCAGTGCTCCTTTTCCAGCGAAATGATCCAGCGGGGCAGCTCGACCGCGATCTCCCGAACCGGAAATTCCAGCAGCAGCTGAGACAGAAGGCCCTTGATGTCTTCCTCGGTCAGTTCGAGGCAGTTGACCAGCCGGACCGGCCGGCCGTATTTCTCCTCCATCTCCTGGCGGAGCGCCCGGGCGGAGGCGGAAGCGGGACTCTGGCTGTTTAAGAGGATGAGGAAGGGCTTTTGCAGCTCGGAAAGCTCGCCGATGACCCGTTCCTCGGCCTCCTCGTACTCCTCCCGCGGGATATCGGTGAAACTGCCGTCGGTGGTGAGGACCAGCCCCAGCGTCGAGTGATCGGTGATGACCTTGCGGGTGCCGACCTCGGCCGCCATGTTGAAGGGCACCTCGTCCTCGAACCAGGGTGTGCGCACCATGCGGGGCGCCTCGTCCTCAAAATACCCGAGGGAGCTGGGAACGATATAGCCGACGCAGTCGATGAGCCGCACCCGGGCGGAGGCGTTTTCATCCAGCTCCACCGTCACCGCGTCCTCGGGGATAAATTTTGGTTCGGTGGTCATGATGGTCCGTCCGGCGGCGGACTGAGGCAGCTCATCGGTCGCCCGCTCCCGCACAAACTCGCTTTTGATGTGCGGGATGACCAGCGTCTCCATGAATTTCTTGATAAAGGTACTTTTCCCCGTCCGCACCGGCCCCACGACCCCGATATAGATATCCCCGCCGGTGCGCAGGGCAATATCCCGGTAAATATTTTTCTGTTCCATTCCGGCACCTCCCAATCAGCCGTCAATGAGGGGAATGAGGAGCATGGTCCGCGCCTCCAGCCGCTCCGATTCCAGACTGTTTTCCTCCAGAACGGCCGCCATGGAGGTGGCATAGGATTTCGCGATATCCCACACGCTGTCCCCCGCCTCAGCGTAACAGATGCGCAGGGCGCAGAGGGTGTCCCGCGCGCGGGGCGCCTCCTCGTTGACCACAATGTCCTGAATGGCGGAGAACCGGCATTTCTCATAGACCGGCCCGCTCACCCGCAGCTCCGCCCGGACCTCCAGGCTGTTCTCCGAAAGAAGGGCGTAGCCGCAGGAGAGAATCTCGACGGCGGGCAGGAAAGAGATCTCCTCCGCTTCGACTCCGGTCAGCAGCCGCAGCTCCACGGGGATCGTCTTGTCAAAGATGAAGGGGCTCCCATCCGTCCCGATGCAGAAAGCGGTGACTTCCAGGTTTCCGCTGACCGACAGCACGCCCTCCTCCAGCCGGGTGGAGTACTCCCCGAATGACGCCCAGACATCGCAGACTGCCGAGATGGGGGCAGGGGCATCGACGGTGCTGCGGGTCATGACGGTGAGGTCCGCGTCCTGTAAAAGCCGCTCGGCAGCGGCCGGGCGGGCGGTGATCTCCGTCTCGTACAGGGTGGAGTAGGCGTCGTCGGCGAGGACCGTGTCCTGATTTTTGTCGGCAGTGCAGCAGAGATTCAGGGTGAATTCGGCGTTCAGGATGCGGTTCGCGCCGCTCTCATCGCTGCGCGGCTCGATGCTCAGGCCGGTCACGCAGAAGCGGACGGAGCAGGCGGCATCCTCCTCGACGCCGGGCAGGTCGGCGATCTGACTGATCGGAAGGGAGTACTCCATCGTCTCGGGCCGGGGATTTTCCCCCTCCGGAAGGTAGAGGAGATGGAGGGTCAGCTCCGCCTTACAGACGGCCTTGTTGGCGATGAGCTTCACTTCGGAGGGAACGGCGGCCGCCGAATACCCGAGAAGGGCGGCAAAGGGCGGCTTGGCGGCGCCGAGCTCCAGATCCTCGTTGACAACAAAGCTCCTGGTTGCGCTCTTGCGGATGGCGCAGGCAGAAAGCCGGCGCTGCCGGAATTGCAGCCCTCCTCCGCTGCCGCCGGTGACGACCGGAAGCTCCCGCTGGTCGCTGACCCGCACCTTGCAGCTGATGCCTCCGCGGATGTCCAGCCGCCGCTGGTTGACTGCCCGGCCATTGACAAAATAGCAGCGCGGGAGGAGCTGAACGGCCGGATTCTGGCACTCCGCAGGCAGCTCCACTGTCTTGGAAAACGGGATGTTCTGGGTGACGCAGCAGATCTGCCCGGTGTCCTCCGCAAGATAGAGGACCCGCACCGCCGCGCTGCCGTCCAGTACGAGCTGATTGCCGGCGATTTTCTGGGACTGAATGACCGGGGTGACGGAGGTCTTGAGGAGCTTGAAAATGTTTGGAAAGTAATCCGGGAGAAAATAATCGAGCTCCACAGACTGCTCGACAGAGCTGTCTAGAATCATTTCGGTGACAAAGAGGGTGTCCCGGACGAGTTATGGCTGAGGCATGGTATCCGCCTTTCCTGACAGGCGGTTATGCACTGCGTGTGCG
>CALXIG010000092.1 GCA_944388305.1 uncultured Clostridia bacterium | reverse complement strand
TACCTCGCCTTTTTTTTTGCTTTTTATGCGGAAAACTGTGCTGATCAGCGGCTACAGCCTGCGGGGGGGATTCCCGATCCCCCTTCTGTTTGCACGTTTCTTAAACGAGCTCCGGCCGGGGCCGTTTAAGAAGATCGTGCAGACGGTGAGCTATATGCCGCACTTTATTTCGGTCGTGGTTCTGGTCGGCATGGTGCAGAGCTTTTTGAGTCCATACGACGGCATCGTCAACACCGCGATCACCGCGCTGGGCGGAGAGGCGGTCAATTTCCTGTCGGAACCGGGCTGGTTCCGGACGATCTATGTCGGTTCGGGCATCTGGCAGAGCTTTGGGTACAATTCCATCATCTATCTGTCCGCCATCTCAGCGGTCGATCCCCAGCTCTACGAGGCGGCGCGCATCGACGGAGCGAAGCGGTTTCAGATCATGTTCCGAATCACGCTGCCCTGCATCCTGCCGACTGCCATCATCATGCTGATTTTGAACTGCGGGAGCATTATGAACGTCGGCTTTGAGAAAATCAACCTGTTGTATTCGCCGGCCACCTATGAGACGGCGGACGTGATCTCCACCTATGTCTACCGGAAGGGCATTATCGACGCTCAGTACGGGTTCAGTACGGCGGTTGGGCTGTTCAATTCCGTAATCAATCTGGCGCTGATTCTCCTCGTCAACTGGATCAGCCGGCGGGTTTCGGAAATTTCGCTGTGGTAGGAGGGGACTTTATGGGAATCCGCAATCGAAAGAGCCGGATCAGGGAGTCCTGGCCGGACCGCGTCTTTTATCTGTTCACCCTTTTCATTATGCTGCTGGCTTTTACGATCACTTTGTACCCGTTTCTCTATGTTTTCAGCATGTCGCTGAGCGATCAGGGAAGCGTCATGCGGCAGGAGGTGTGGCTGCTGCCGAAGGGATTGAATCTTTCCTCCTACCGCAAGGTTTTTTCCGAGCGGGGGATCTGGACCGCCTATGGCAACACCATTTTCTACACCCTCGCCGGCACTGCCCTGAATGTCGTCATGACGACCATGCTGGCTTATCCGCTTTCCCGCAGAAAATTTTCTGGCAGGAAGCCGGTCACCATGTTCGTGACTTTCACCATGCTTTTCAGCGGCGGCATGATTCCCTCCTTCCTGCTGATTAAGAATCTGGGAATGTACAACACCCGCTGGGCCATGATTATCCCGGGTGCGATCAGCGTCTACAACATGATTCTGGCGCGGACCTTTTTCGCCGGACTGCCCGATAGCCTCAATGAATCCGCAGCGATGGACGGGGCGGGGGAACTGACCATTTTGCTGAAAATTGTGCTGCCGATCTCCAAGCCCATCCTGGCTGTCCTCACTCTGTTTTACGCGGTGGGGCACTGGAACACCTACTTTAACGCGTTGCTCTACCTGCCGGATCAGGACCTGCAGCCGCTCCAGATGTACCTGGTCCGCCTGCTCGTGCAGGACCAGCAGTTGATGGCGGAAGGCGGACAGGACGCGCTCGAACTGGCGATGAGCGCCATGCAGACCAAATATGCGACCATTATTGCCGTCATTACGCCGATTCTCTGCGTCTACCCGTTTTTGCAGAAGTATTTTGCCCAGGGCGTGATGATCGGCGCCATCAAAGAATAAGGGAGGGAATGCGATGAAGTTTTGTGAGGAATCGCTGCGGTCGGACTGGAGCTTCCACGACGTCCGCAACCAGCTGCGGGACAGTGTTTTCCGTCGGGTGGAGGAGGCGCTCGCAGCCGGAGACCGCGAGCGGGACGCCATTCGTTCGGCGGAGTCGCTTGTCGCGCGCCAGGAGATGGTGCGGGAGCGCTTTCTGGAATGCCTGGGCGGCCTGCCGGAGCGGAGCGCTTCGCTGGAAAGCCGGGTGACGGACGTTCTGAAGGAAGAGGGGCTGCGGATTGAAAAGATTCTCTTCCAGGCCCGTCCCGGCGCGTGGATCACCGCCAATTTCTACCTGCCGGCAGAGCGCGCGGGAAAAATCCCGGCGGTGCTCTTTCTCTGCGGACACGCGGAGGAGGGCAAAGCCTGTCCGGAGTACCAAAACGTCTGCCGCCGCCTGGCGCGGGCCGGTATGGCGGTGCTGGCACAGGATCCGGTGGGGCAGGGGGAACGGTTTGAGTACTATGACGCCGCTTCCGGAGCGCTGCGGGTGCCCGGCGTCACGACGGAGCACGACTACGAAGGAAAGCCTGTCTGGGCCCTGGGGCGAAGCCTGGCCGGATATTTTCTGGCGGATGCGGTGGGCGGCGTGGATTACCTCTGCTCCCGCAAGGAGGTGGATGCAGAGCGGATCGGTCTGACCGGCAATTCCGGAGGCGGCACGCAGGCCTCCATGCTCCTGCTGGGAGACCGCCGGATTGCCGCTGCCGCAATCGGCACCTTCCTGACCAGTGGGACGGCGATTCTTCACTCCGGCAAGGCGCAGGATCCGGAGCAGATCTGGCCGGGCCTCACACGGCTGGGAATTGACCATGAGGATATCCTGCTCGCGGCCGCGCCGCGGCCGGTGCTGGTGCTGGGGGTGGAGTCCGATTTCTTCCCGATGGAGGGAACGATCCGAACGGTGGAGCGCTCCCGGCGGTATTGGGAGCTGTTGGGCTGCCCCGGATGGCCGCGCCTTGCGACCGACTGCTGCGAGCATCAGTACAGCGATCTTCTGGCGAAGAGGGCGGCGGACTTTTTTACCGCGGTATTCGGGTTGCCCGCCCCTGCAAACGGACCGCGGGAGCGGCCCCTTCCCAAAGCGGCGCTGGACTGTGTTTCCGGTGGGCAGCTTCTGGCCGCCATTCCGGACGCGGCCACTGTCCGGCAGGACAGCAAGGCCTGTGCGGCGGAACTTGCTGCGCGGCGGGAAGCGCTCGGGCCGGCGCGCAGCCGGGACGAGGGAACTGCCTGGCTGCGGGAACAGGTGATGCGGGACCGGAAGCCCGGTCCGTTCTGCCTGCGCAGCTTTGAACGGACGGTGGAAGAGGGCCTGCGCTGCCGGAAATGCCTGTGGTCAGCAGAGGAGGGCCGCCTCTCCTCCGGAGCGGTTTTTCGGGACCTGCGTTTCGACGGGGAGCGGCTGCCGGTGACGGTCGCCGTCTGGGACGGGGGAACCCGCTCTGCTGCGGAGCACGAGAGGTGGATCCGGGAAACCTGTGCGCGGGGAAGAATGGTTCTGGTGGTGGATCCGGCGGGAGTCGGGGCGGTGCAGCCCTGGCCGCTCGGAGGAGCTGCCATTCAGGGACGCTTTTCCACACTGTACACATTGGCCACCGAGCTGATCCGGCTGGGCGACAGCCTGTGCGCCCTTCGCTGCTACGACGTTCTGCGGGCGGTGGAGCTGGCCGCGCAGCTGGAAGATGCCCGTCCGGGGGAGACAGAGCTGGCCGGCTGGGGCAACGGCGGCGTCTACGCGCTGGCGGCGGCGCTGCTCGCCGGACTGCCGGTTCAAACCGAAGCGCTCCCCGCGCGCTTTTCGCAGGCAGCGCGGGCGGAGGAATATGACAGTCATACCTTTGCCGAAATCGTACTGCCCGGAATCCTCGGCCATATGGACCTGGATGACTGGGAGCAGTGGACCCGGTAAAAATTTTTGCATTGGATCGTCAAATCAGAGACAGACAGGAAGGAAACGGTATGAGAATTATTGTCAGCAAAGACGCGAAAACACTCGGGTGCCGCGCAGCGGACGCTGTGGCGGAGATCCTCAGAAATTGTATCGACGGCCAGGGCTTTGCCCGGCTCGTCCTTTCCACCGGCGCCTCCCAGCTCACCACGCTGGAAGCTCTGGTGGAAAAGGAGCTCGACTGGTCGAAGGTGGAGATGTTCCATCTGGATGAATATGTTGATCTGCCGGAGACCCATCCCGCCAGCTTCCGTAAATATCTCCGGGAGCGGTTTATCGAAAAGGTTCACCCCGGCGCCGCACACCTGGTGGACGGCACGCCGGAGGGAATCGCCGAAATCACCGCCGCTCTTCGGGAAAAGCCGGTGGATCTGGGCCTGATCGGCATTGGAGAAAACGCGCACATCGCCTTCAACGATCCTCCTGCGGATTTTGACACCCGGGAAGCCTACATTGTGGTCAACCTCAACGACACCTGCAAGCGGCAGCAGGTCCACGAAGGATGGTTCGAGAATGTGGAGGCGGTGCCGAAGCAGGCGGTTTCCATGACGGTCTGGCAGATCATGCAGTGCCGGCGGATCATCTCCTGCGTGCCCTATGCCGTCAAGGCCGGCGCGGTGCGCAAAACGCTGGAAAATGACCGGACCAACCTGATTCCGGCCACCATCCTCAAGGAGCATCCGGACTTCGCCCTGTTTGTGGACGAGGATTCCTTCGCCGGCGTGGCGGAGAAAAACATCCGCCCGGCCGCGGGCTGCGGCTTTTCGCTGGAGCGGTAAATTGCGCATGTGAGTCAGAAACCCGGCGCGGAGCGCATCTCCGTGCCGGGTTTTTGCGGTTATTTCTGGCGGGCGGGTTCCATCAGCCGCACCGGTCCTGTCATTCCGGACGGAGGCAGGACGATAAATCGGGAAAAGGGATCGCGCAGCCGGTAGGCGAGGGTGTTGCAGACTTCAATTTCGATCTCATTTTTTCCTTGCCGCAGGGCGGACGACAGGTCAAAGCGGTATGG
>CALXIG010000091.1 GCA_944388305.1 uncultured Clostridia bacterium | reverse complement strand
ACCTCGGCAGCCGGTTTGGTAAAATCGAGCAGCGCCATTTTCTTATCGAGCATCGGCGCATGGGTCGCAAGGCTCTCGTCCTGCGGAACGGGACAGAGCGTCCCCGCTTCTGCCCTGGCGACGGTGGAAAGAAGAAGCTCCGCGCCCAGCGCGGCGAGGCGGACGCTCAGCTCATCGGCCGTTTCATTTTCTCCGATGGAGAGGGAGGCTTTTTCCAGCATGTCGCCGGTGTCGACCCCCTCCGCCATGTACATGGTGGTGACGCCCGTCTCCGTCTCGCCGTTGATGACGGCCCACTGGATCGGACCGGCGCCCCGGTACTTCGGCAGAAGGGAGGCATGGACGTTGATACAGCCCAGCCGCGGCAGTTCGAGCATCTCTTTTGGAAGAATTTTCCCATAAGCGACTGTGACAAGCAAATCTGCTTTACACTGACACAGAAGCTCCATTGCCTCCGGGTTGCCGCGCAGCTTCTGCGGCTGGTAGACGGGAAGGTTGTGTGACAAGGCAAGTTCCTTTACAGGCGGAGGCGTGAGCTGATAGCCCCGCCCTTTGGGTTTATCCGGCTGGGTAAAAACACCGGTCACCGGATATCCGGCGTCCAGAAGTGCCTGAAGGCATGGAACTGCGAAATCCGGCGTCCCCATAAAGACAATGTTCATTGCAGCGCCCCCTTACCGTTCCAGGCGGTCGAAAAAGCGGCGGCGGCGCGGGCGGTTGTGCTCAGGTTCGAGCATCTCTTTGGCACGGTCCACGAAGAGAACGCCGTCGAGGTGATCGATTTCGTGGCAGAAGGCGCGGGCAAGCAGCCCGGTTCCGCTGTATTCGATCGTCTCGCCTTTGCGATTCTGGGCGCGAACGGTAACCTCATTGGGGCGCTCCACCAGTCCAAATTCATTGGGAAAGGAGAGGCAGCCTTCGGAATCCTCCTGCGATCCTTTTGTCTTAATGATGACTGGATTGATAAGCTCGATCAGCCCTTCTCCCACGTCGATTACAATCGCGCGCTTGAGAATGCCGACCTGCACCGCAGCCAGTCCGACTCCCTCGTGTTTGTACATCGTCTCTTTCATATCGTCGAGCAGGATGCCGAGTTTTTCGTCAAAGGCCTCCACCGTGCGGGATTTTTTCCGCAGGATGGGGTCCTTGCTGGTCACAATTTTGCGCAAAGCCATAATGATCCCCTCCAGAATCTATAGAATTTCACCGTTCATGTCCACGAATACCGAGATCCGGCTGAACAGTTTTCGGTTTGACGCCTCCGCGAACACCCGCCGGAGCAGGGCGCGGAATTTTCTGTTATTTTTGCATTTCATGACAATGCGGAAGCGGAATTTTCCGTTCAGGCGGAAGACTGCCGCCTGGGTGACGCCGAGCAGCCGGACCGGCTGCTTTTCCTCTTCCGCCAGAATGGCGGAGCGCAGCAGCTCGTGAAAGGCGCCGGCTGCGCGGCGCGTCTGCTCTTCCGAGCTGCCGGTAAAGCCGACCACCGCGAGGTCGCAGAAAGGCGGCTGAAGGCTCGCCCTGCGCAGCGCGATCTCCTGCCGGTAAAAGGCGGGATAATCCTGCCGGGCGGCATTTTGAATGATATCATTTTCCGGCGACATGGTCTGGATGTACGCTTCGCCGCGTTTGCGGCCGCGCCCGCTCCGTCCGACGACCTGTGTGATGAGCGAAAAGGTCCGCTCCCCGCAGCGAAAGTCGTTGGAGTAAAGGGTCTGATCACTGTTGAGCACCCCGACCAGCGTCACATTGGGGAAATTCAGCCCTTTTGCCACCATCTGGGTGCCGACCAGAATGTCATACTCCCCCGCTTCGAACTTTGCGAACTGCTCCTCATAGGCATAGCGGGAGGTGACGGTGTCGGTGTCCATCCGCAGAATGCGGGCGTCCGGGATGGAGCGGGCCAGGATATCCTCGACCTTCTGGGTGCCCGTCCCCACCATGTTGAGCTGCCTGCTCCCGCAGGAAGGGCAGGCGGTCTGCGCCGGGACGGCGTAGCCGCAGTAATGGCACATCAGGTATCCGTTCGCGCGGTGGTAGGTCAGGGTGACGCTGCAGTTGGGGCAGCGCACCGGCTCCCCGCAGTCCATGCAGAGGGCGAAGGCGGCATAACCCCGGCGGTTGATGAGAAGGATCGACTGCTCCCCCCGCTGCCAGTTCTGCAAAAGACGCTCGGCCAGCTCGTCGCTCAACGGGGAGGTGTTGCCGCACTGTTCCTCATTTTTCATATCGATGAGCCGGACGTCAGGCAGGACCGCATCCCCGTACCGCTCCTTCAGCTCAAAAAAGTGATACCGCCCGGTCTGCGCCGCGTAGAAACTCTCGACACTCGGCGTCGCCGAGGCGAGCAGCAGCGTCGCCCTGTGCCAGACGCAGCGCAGCTTGGCGATATCCCGCGCGTGATAGCGCGGCGTGGTGTCGGATTTATAGGAGTGTTCCCCCTCTTCATCCAGGATAATCAGCCCCAGGTTGGAAAACGGGGCGAAAATGCTGCTGCGGGTGCCAATGGAGATTTGCGCCTCTCCCCGTTCGATCCGCCTGTATTCGTCCAGCCGCTCCCCCATGGAAAGGCTCGAATGGAGGACGGCGATTTTCTCTCCGAACAGGCCGCGGAATTTCGCCAGAAGCTGCGGCGTCAAGGAGATCTCCGGCACCAGCAGCATCGCCTGCCGCCCATCCCGGAGGCAGTCCTCAATCAGCTTGATAAAGATCTGCGTCTTGCCCGATCCAGTCACCCCAAAGAGAAGGGCGGCTTGCGGCTCGCCGGAGGCACAGAGCGCCCGGATACCGCAATAGACCCGCTGCTGCTCTTCAGAGAGGGTGAGCGAGTCGAGGGAGAGGCTCTCATCCGTTCGGGAGCGGGGAATGCGGGAGACTTCCCGCTCGAAATACTCCACCACACCTTTGGCGGCGAGGGTTTTGATCACTCCCTCCCGCACCCCGGCGTGGTAGGCCGCCTCCTTTTCTGCGGCCGCGCCGGCCTGCTCTAGGACCCGGACCACCTCCCGCTGTTTTGGGGTAAGGGCGGCGGTTTCGGGATCAAAGCCGGGCGCCAGGCGGACCATGCGAACCGTCCGGCTGCCCATTCGGGTGCGCAAAAGGTCGGTGCAGCAAAAGATTCCCCGTCCGGTCAGCCGGCGGGCGGCCTTCCGGCGGGCAGCGGTGTCGCCTTCGGCAAAATAGCGGTTGATCTCGAGCTGACTCCGGGCATGTGCTGCAAAATCCAGCGCTTCCAATTCATCGGGTGCGAGAACTTCCCGCTCTTCCGGGGAGGGTTCGCGGACAAGACGGTACTCCTCCGCCGCCACCCCGTTGAGTCCGGCGGGGAGGATGCACTTGAGGGCGTCGTAGCGGGAGCAGAAGGTCGTCTCTGCCATATATTCGATGATGCGAAACGCCTCTTCTCCGATCACCGGCTCCTGGTCGACAACGGCCAGCACCGGCTTGAGGGAACCGGCGTCCTCCCGCTCCGCGGCGGAAAAAACCAGCCCCTGCACTTTGCGGTTTCCCCGCCCGAACGGGACCAGCACCCGCACACCGCGCCGGACAACGCCGGAGAGTTCCGGGGGAACGCAGTAGCTGTACAGCCGGTCAAAATGAAACGCGGTGCCTTCTACCGCGATCTCGGCTGTCTGCTGCATGGCGCTTTCCCCCTTTCGGCAACGGACGGACAGTTATTCCTCGTCGTCAAGCGAGGTGGTCGGAACGTAGTTGAGGCGGCGGTCGCGAATGACGCCGATTTCATCGCTTTCAATCAGCTTACAGCGGCCCTTGGAGAAATCCTCGACAGCCAGCTGCACCGGTTTTTCCAGGAGAATTTCGTGCTTGTCGTCCGCCTGCTGGGCGATTTCACGGGCGCGCTTGGCCACGGCGACAACCAGAGAGTAGTAGCTCTGGCCGGGCTTAAGCAGTTCGGGAACGGAAGGTCTATGCATCATAATGTAACACCTCGTCAATGATATTTTTCCGGTTTTCAGTTTTGATTCGTTCGGCGGCAAAGATTGCCTTGAGCTCTTCCACCGCATCCTCGACCCGATCGTTGACCACGACATAGTCATAGTCGTAAGCGGCCTGCATCTCGGTTCGGGCGGCCTCCAGGCGGCGGCTGACCGTCTCCATATCCTCGGTCTGGCGGCCGATCAGGCGGCGGCGAAGCTCAGCAAAGCTCGGCGGGAGCACGAAAACGAGGACCGCCTCCGGGCACTTTTCCCGAATCTGGAGTCCGCCCTGCACCTCGATTTCGAGGATGACGTTCTCTCCCCGCTCCAGCCGCTCATAGACCGGGCCGCGGGGGGTTCCGTAATAGTTGCCGCAGTAACAGGCGTGCTCGAGGATCTCCCCTCCGGAAAGCTTCTCTTCAAATTCTTCTCTGCCGAGGAAATAATAGTGGACACCGTTCTCCTCGCCGGGACGGGGGGCGCGGGTCGTCGCCGAAACGGAGAGGAAAGCGTCCCCTCCCCGGGCAAAAAACTCCTTGAGGACCGTCCCTTTCCCGCAGCCGGACGGCCCGGAAAGGACCATCAGAACTCCTCTACTCATCTTCCTCCTCCTCTTCTTCCATATCGTCACTCTGCACGAAGCGGTTGGCGACCGTCTCCGGCTGAATGGAGGACAGAATCACATGTCCGCTGTCCATGACGATCACCGCCCGGGTCCGCCGGCCGTAGGTCGCGTCGATCAGCAGCCCGGAATCCCGGGCGTCCTGAATAATCCTTTTAATGGGCGCAGATTCCGGACTGACGATGGTAATGATCCGGCTTGCCGAAACCATATTGCCGAATCCGATATTGATGAGCCGCATGACTGGCCTCCTTTATTCAATGTTCTGGATCTGTTCGCGGATTTTTTCGATCTCCGATTTGATCTCGACGACAATCCGCGCCATCTGCGCGTCCTGCGCCTTGGAGCCGATGGTGTTGGCTTCCCGGTTCATCTCCTGGACCAGGAAGTCGAGCTTCTTGCCCACCGGACCGCCGCCCTCCAGCATCCCGGAGAACTGGGCGAGATGGCTGCGCAGCCGGACGGTTTCCTCGTCAACCGCAACTTTGTCTGCAAAGATGGCGGCCTCGGTAATCAGACGGCTCTCGTCGATCTGGGTGTCCTGCAAAATCTCGCAGAGTTTGGCGTAGAGGCGATCGTAATAAAGCTGCTGCCGCTGCGGGGCGCGCGCCTCGATCTCCCCCACCAGTTCGCCGATGCGGGCGAGGCGGCCATCCAGGTCCTCCCGGAGCTTCTGCCCCTCGGCGCAGCGCATCTGGTCAAAGGCGGCAAGCGCCGCAGCCATCACTGCCGACACCGCCGAGGCGACGGCCTCCTCGTCAATTTCCGCCCGCTTGACGGCGAAAATGTCGGGAAATTTCATCACGTGGGAAAGGGCGAGGTCGTCGGTCAAACCGAGCTGTTTTCCCACCGCGCGGAGCGCCTCGAGACAGCGGCGTGCGGCCGCCTCGTCCACCGTCACGGCGGCATCCTGCCCCTCCAGCGCGGTCATGGTCAGCTGGATCTCCGTTTTGCCGCGTCCGGCGGCTGCCTGCATCTGCTTTTTGAGGCTGTCCTCCAGAAAGAAGAACGCCTTTGGCAACCGGACAGCGCACTCAAAATACCGGTGATTGACCGACTTCACTTCCACAGCGATCTCGAAGCCGGCGCCGCTGCCCTGTGCCCGGCCGTAGCCGGTCATACTCTTCAGCATGGATTTCATCATTCCTTTTCACTCGCCGGATCTCCGGCGAAAGGTCCTTTTGCCTATCAGTATAGCACAATTTCCCGGGTAGCAAGCAGATTTGTTCACAGATTGTTCAGATAATTCACGTTATCTTTACTTTCTTCCCGCCGAAGCCGCGTCATTCCCCCAAAAGAAAACGGCGGGAAAGCCGCCGAACGCTTTCCCGCCTGTCTGCGCTGATTATTTGATGATCGGGTCCGGATAATGTCCGTAGACGATCTTCGGCGTATCCGCCGCGGGCGCCGCCCAGCGGACCGCATTGGTGATGACCTTCTGAATTTCGGGCTGATGGTAGATCGGGAAGGTCTCGTGGCCGGGCTGGAAGTAGAAGATGTGGCCCTTGCCGCGGGT
>CALXIG010000090.1 GCA_944388305.1 uncultured Clostridia bacterium | reverse complement strand
CAGAGGGGATATTGGCGACGCAGGCGCCCATATCGCGGAGCGGCTGGAAGGGATCGCTGCCGCCGGCTGAACTCATGCCGGAGGTAAAAACGAGGTCGGGTGCGAGGGCGACCAGCTGTTCGGTGTCCGGGGTCATCATGTCGAAAGCAGGGAGGTCCCCGAGGCCATAATACTCGGCCGAGTTGGTGTCGACCGCGATGAGCTTGTCCTCAAGGCCCAGGTCGATCAGAGTCTGGGTGACGGAGGGCGCCATCGAAATGATAGCTTCCACCTCATCCGGAATGGTGATGGGGTTGCCGGCGGGGTCTTCTGTAGGAAGCTGCGCCGTCTCTGTAGAAGCCTCTGCTTCGGAAGACTCTGCCGCGGAGGATTCCGCTTCGGAAACTTCTGCCGAGGATTCAACGGCGGAAGAACTGGCGGAAGAAGACTCTGCCGCGGAATTTCCCTCGCCGCCGCAGGCGGCCAGCGTGAGAGACAGCAGTGCGGCCAGGAGGCCCGCCAGAATGGATTTCATTTTCATGTTTTGTACCTTCTTTCCAGGGATCATGCGGGAAAACCCGCAGCGGAAAACCGCTGTGTAAAGGATAACACGATCGGAAAGTGCTGTCAAGGCTGCGGCTGAAACTGCGGAATATTTTAAAAAAGCGCGCTTTTTTTGTCCATGTGCGGAAAATTTTGAAAAAACGCACGCATTTTGTCCATTGCGGCAAAGCGCCCGCCATGCTATAATGAAACCGGCAAATGATATTCGGAAAGGACGGAGCCTACTTGGAACACCGCTGTACACTCCCCAATGGAGACATTCTGACCTGTTCGGCAAAATCCGCCGTCATCCGCTTCTCCGCTCCGCGCAAGACGCTCGCCACCAGCGCCAACTGCGGCGGACTGCGGCGGGATCTGACCGCCGTGTTCAACCACTGCGACTGCGGGGAGGCCGGCGTCTGCGAGCCGATGCAGGGGGACAACCTCGAGGAGCACCAGATCTTCACCGCAAAAAGACTCGGCCTCGACCCCCTCCGCACCGCCGGCCTGCACACCGCCGTCAATCTGGACAACCTCGTCCTGCGCGAAGAGCGGTTCGAGGAGCTGTGCGTCACCGCTCTCGTCTCAGGGGGCGCAGACAATAACGCCTGCTGCGCCGGGGACCCCGCCCCCCTCCACGAGCGGGCGGGACAGATCTGCGCCGCCCCGCGGGGCACCATCAACATCATCCTCCTCATCAACCAGAGCCTCTCAGACGGCGCCCTCGCCGAGGCAGTCATGACCGCCACCGAGGCCAAAACCGCAGTTCTTCGCGATCTGATGCAGGAGAGCTGCTGCACAGGCCGTCTCGCCACCGGCACCGGAACGGACGGCATCATCGCCGTCTGCAATGCGGACGGCGAGCCGCCGCTGCGCAACGCGGGCAAGCATTTCAAGCTCGGGGAGCTGATCGGGCGGGCGGTTCGCGGCGCCCTGCCCGAGGCGCTGTTCCGCCAAACCGGATTCAGCGCTGCCTCCCAGCACAGCACCCTCCGGCGGCTGAAACGGTACGGCGTCACGTCCGCCGCAATCCTGGCGGAATGCTCCGCCCGCGCGCCGGAACAGGCGGAAGCCTGCCGCGCCGGGCTGCTGCGGATGGAAAAGGACGGCTTTGTGGTGACAGCCTCCTCCCTCTGCGCGCACCTGCTCGATCAGGTGGAAAGCGGAATGCTGCCGCTCGGAGAGGCCGCGGTCTGGCTCCGGCAGATTCTCGACAACATTGCGCTGCATTTCAGCTTTGCCCCTCCGGATTACGCTCCCATCGCTTCCCAAGAAGATGCGCTCTCTGCCATCATCACGCTGTTCAGCGCCCTGCTCCTCAGGCACACCGAAATTGCGGCGGAATACTACCCCAACTGACGCCGCTCCCCGCGCCGTCCCTTCGAACGGCGCGGGGATTTCTCATGCAGGTCCTTTGCGGGCGGCTACTCCGCCCATTCCGCCGCGAAGTCGATGTCGTACCAGGTCCCGTGGCTGGCGAGCAGGCCCTCGGTCAGCCGCACCCGGAGGATGCAGGTGCCCGGGTCGTTTTCATCGGTGTGGCCGTTGCCGTACCACTCCGCAAAGGCCACCCGGATCTTGTCCATCAGGTCCGCGTTTTTGGGGTCGCGCGGATGGCCGATGTTCTCCCCGACGCCGCGGCCGGTAAACCATTCCCCACAGACGGCGGCCGCCGGATTTTCGGCGAGCTGCCGCATCTTGCCCGAAGCCGCATGGGTGACGACGTAAAACGCCCCGTTCTCGTAGTACCCGTTGACATACCGCACCGCCGGCTGCCCGCCGTCTATGGTCGCCAGGGAAATCACATTGTCACGCCCGAACCGTTCGTCCATGATGGCCCGGGTCGTATCGTTCAGCCGTTCTCTCATGTTTCTTCTCTCCTTCGTTTTGCAGAAAATACTTGAGGCCGGTGTACCGGAGGGTGCGCAGGTTGTTTTCCACCATGTAGGAAATCCGGCTGCGCGAGCCGACCAGCACCAGCAGCTTTTTCGCCCGCGTCACCGCGGTGTACAGGAGGTTGCGGTAGTAGAGCTTGTCGTATCCCCCGAGGATGGGCAGCACCACCGCGTCGTACTCGCTGCCCTGGCTCTTGTGGACGGTGATGGCGTAGGCCAGCTCCAGCTCGTTTGCCATGTCAAAGCTGTAGGAGCAGACCCGCTCGTCAAACTCGATGGTGATCGTCTCGGACGGATGGTCGATCTCCCGGATGATGCCGATATCGCCGTTGAAGATGCCGCCCCCCTTTTCGCCGTTCCTGTCCCACTCGATGTCGTAATTGTTGCGGGTCTGGAGCACCTTGTCCCCCTCGCGGAAGGTAAAAAAGCTGCCCCTGTATTCCCGCTTCCCTTTCCCGCGGGGATTTAAAACCTCCTGAAGCTGCTCGTTCAGAGCGTAAACCCCCAGCTCCCCCTTGCGCTGCGGGGCAAGCACCTGCACGTCGGACACCGGCGAAAAGCCGTAGCTCCTGGGCAGCCGCACCGCCGCGAGATCGACCACCGTCCGGGCGGCTGCCCCGGCGTTTGTGCGGCTGAGGAAGAAGAAATCCCGGTCTTTAACGTCAAGGTCTGGCATCTCCCCGGCGACAATGCGGTGGGCGTTGGTGACGATGAGGCTCTCCGCCGCCTGGCGGAAGACCTGCTTCAGCTCCACGGTCGGAATTCTGCCTGAGTCGATGAGGTCGCGCAGCACATTGCCCGGCCCCACCGACGGCAGCTGGTCGGAATCCCCCACCAGAATCAGCCGGCAGCCGAGCTTTAACCCCCGCAGCAGCGCCTCAAACAACAGGCTGTCCACCATCGACATCTCGTCAATGACGACGGCATCGGCGTCGAGGGGATTCTGCTCATTGTGGAGGAACCTGTCCCGGCTCTCCTCGCTGAAATCGACCTCCAACAGCCGGTGAATCGTCTTCGCCTCCCGCCCCGTCACCTCGGAAATCCGCTTGGCAGCCCGCCCGGTCGGCGCAGCGATGGCGATCTTTAAGCCCTCCTGCTCCAGCAGGCTGATGATGGCGTTCAAGGTCGTCGTCTTGCCGGTGCCCGGCCCGCCGGTCAGAATCATGACGCTGCGGGAGAGGGCCTGCCGGATCGCCTCCCGCTGAAGGCTCTCGTAGGTGATGCCCTTCTCCTTCTCGATTTTGTCGATCATCCCGTCGACGCTGCGGGTCTCGAAGTAACGGTTTTGCAGCATGAGCGAGATCCGGAAGGCCGCATATTTCTCCGCCCCGTAAAATTCCGGGAGAAAGAGGTACTCCCGGTTGCGCCGGATGGCGTAAAGCTCCTCCCGCTCCAGGCGGCGGCTGATCTCCTCCTCAATTTCCTCCCCGGAGAGCCGCAGCAGTGCCGCGCTCTTTTCCGCCACCACCTCGCGGGCAAGGCAGGTGTGCCCGTTGCGGAGGTTGTAGCGCAGCAGGTGGGTGATTCCCCCGTACAGCCGCTCCGGATTGTCCCGCGGCAGCCCGAGGGAGAGCGCGATCCTGTCCGCCTTTTCAAAATCCACCCCGATCTCACCGGTGCAGAGGACATATGGATTGGCCTTGATGAGCTCGACCGCCATCGGCCCCCATTTTTTGTAGATTTTCACGCTCTGGGAAGAGCTGAGCCCCTGGGAGGAGAGGAAGATCATCACCATCCGCATTCCGAACATCCGGTTGAATTCCTGCACCAGCTCGTCCGCCTTTCGGGGAGAGATCCCCTTCACCTCGGACAGGCGGCCCGGCTCCTTTTCGAGGATGGCGAGGGTCTGCTCCCCGAAGGTCTCGACAATCCGCCCCGCGAGCTTGGGGCCGATTCCCCTGACCGCGCCCGACGCCAGATATTTGCGGATGGCAGTCAGGTTGGTCGGCAGACTCCGCTCATAGAGCGCCGCTTTGAACTGATAGCCGAATTTCGGGTGGTTGCCGTAACTGCCGGTGATGGTCAGCTCCTCACCCGGCTCGACGCCGTAAAGCTCCCCCACAACCGGCAGCAGTTCTTCTCCCGTATCCAGCTCGATGACGGCGAATCCGTTCTCAGGGTTGGCGAAGAGCACCTCCTCGACCGTCCCGCGAACCTGTACCATTTCCTGTTCCCTCATACGTCCCGCCTTCCCTGTTACAAATCAAGCGGCAGCTTTTTGAGCTCCTCCCCGGTGCAGAGCCGCACGCCTTCCAGCCGCGCGGCGGCGTCCCGCTCCTCCGGGCCGAGATTTTCATCCAGCAGCAGCACCTCACACCCGTTAAAGCCGCACCCCGCGAGGTCCGCCCGGATGCGCCGCAGGCAATACTCCATCTCCCCGACCGGTCCGTCGGCCTGCACCACCGCGAAAACCCGCTCGCGCAGCCGTTTGCAGACCGGCCGCCGAAACTGCATCGCCGCTTCGGCCAGCACCCAGATGAGCAGCCCCAGCAAAAGGCCCGCCCAGAAATATTCCGCCATCAGCCTCGCCCTCTTTCTTCCAGAATGGATATCCCATTCTATGTAGAAGCCGGGCGTTTGGTACCTCAGAGCAGCTTGCGGAAGGCAAAAACCGGATTGTGCCGGCGATAGGAGGCGCAGATGGCGGAGAAGCCGCCCAACCCGATAAACAGCAGTCCAACTGCACACTCCACCGCGAAGGTCGCGCCCACATCCGGAAAATGCAGCACCGCCGTCGGCGCCGCCATCACGCAGTCAAGGAAGGAGAAGCCCTCCGCCGCGTAGATATCGTAGAGTGCCCAGCCATAGCTCACCATCATGGCCGCAAACATCATGACGACCGAGACGGCCACACTGGCCGCCGTCCCCTTCCGGTCGAGCCGGCCGCCCAGCAGCTCATACCCCTTGAGCGCGCCGAAAACGAGGGCGAGTCCGCCCAGCGCCGCAATGTACCCGGCCCGGTAGATGAGCACCCAGATGACGCCGCCCAGCGCCGCGCCGGCCAAAGCGCCCAGCAGCCCCTTACCGGGGCTGCTTTTTTTCTGCCGGACAGACGCCGCCAGCCCGGCGAGTTCCGCCTCAGCCTCCGGCGCACAGCTTTCACAGAGCGCCGCCATCTGCTCCCCGCACTGGTAGACGGAGATTCCCTCCTCCGCGCCGCACCGGACGCAGCAGGGGACAAAGTGCTTCTCCTCCAGCAGCTCCCGCAGGGCGGAGAGCAGCTCTTTCAGCAGGCCGGGCGTTCTGGAGGCGCCGCGCTCCGCCGCCGTAATCTGCCACTCGTGCGGGCGCACCTCGCGCACCGCGGCGAACTTCTGATCCGGCAGCCGCGCGGCCAGTTCCTCCCTGGAGAGCTGCGCCCCGCCCGCCGGGCCGGGTTTCGCCGCGACGCAGAGCAAAAGCTGCCGGTTCGGAAGCTCGTGAATGTAAACCGGAAAACCGCCAATTCTGCCGTAAAAGAACCCTTCGTTAATCTGGGCGGGAAATTCCAGCTCCCGCGCCAGCTTCTGTCCCAGACTGCTCAGCATCGCACACCGCTCCATTTCACACAGATTGCAGAAACCGCCAATTTCCGGCAGAATGGGCAGGCCCCCCGTAGGGAAGCTCCGCCCTCCGCCGTTTCCTAAACAGGCGTCAGCGCCCGAGCGCAGCTTTCAGCGCCTCTACGCGGTCGGTCTTCTCCCAGGAGACTCCGAGGTCCTCGCGCCCCATGTGGCCGTACTGGGCGAGCTGCCGGTAAATCGGCTTCCGCAGGCCGAGCGCCTCGATGATGGCGGTCGGACGCAGGTCAAAGACCTTCTCCACCGCCGCCGCGATTTCACCGTCTGCGCAGACGCCGGTGCCGAAGGTGTCAACCAGCACCGAAACAGGTTTCGCCACGCCGATGGCGTAAGCCAGCTCAATTTCGCACTTCTTCGCAAGTCCCGCCGCCACGATATTTTTGGCCACCCACCGCGCCGCGTACGCCGCCGAACGGTCGACCTTGGTCGGGTCCTTGCCCGAGAAGGCGCCGCCGCCGTGCCGCGCGTAACCGCCGTAGGTGTCGACGATGATCTTGCGGCCGGTCAGGCCGGAGTCGCCCGCGGGCCCGCCGATGACAAAGCGGCCGGTGGGGTTGACAAAATACCGGGTCTTTTCATCGAGCAGCGCCGCCGGAACCACCGTTTTGACGACCTTTTCGATGATGTCCGCCCGAATCTGCTCCAGAGGGACGTCCTCCGCGTGCTGGGCAGAGACCACAACGGTGTCCACCCGAACCGGAACGCCGTCCTCATACTCGACGGTGACCTGCGTCTTTCCGTCGGGACGAAGATAAGGCAGCGTGCCGTTTTTGCGGACCTCGGTCAGCCGCCGCGCCAGCTTGTGCGCCAGCGAAATCGGCAGCGGCATCAGCTCGGGGGTCTCGTCACAGGCGTAACCGAACATCATGCCCTGGTCGCCGGCGCCGTTTTCCCCGGCGGCGTCCTCGCCGGTCTTGGCCTCAAGCGCCTTGTCCACCCCCATCGCGATGTCCCCCGACTGTTCGTGAATCGAGGTGAGGACCGCGCAGGTCGAACCGTCAAAGCCGTACTTTGCCCGGTCGTAGCCGATGCCGATGACGACATCCCGCACCAGCTTGGGGATGTCAACGTAGCAGGAGGTGGAAATCTCCCCCATCACCATCACCATGCCGGTGGTGCAGCAGGTCTCGCAGGCGACCCGTCCCATCGGGTCCTGTTCGAGAATTGCGTCGAGTACCGCGTCCGAAATCTGGTCGCAGATCTTGTCGGGATGTCCTTCCGTTACAGATTCGGAAGAAAAAAATGTGCGTGCCATAAAAAAACTCCTTTCTCCGCCGGCCGTCTGCCGGCTGTCTGGGGTGTTACCTCGAAAGATTTCGTGCAAACAAAAAAGCGCCCGAAATCGAGCGCCTTAGTTTTCTCGCAAACCTCATCTCTCGACCGCGTCGCAGGAAATGGCACCTTTCCGGGAAAACCGGGAGGTTGTCGTGGCTTCACAGGTCCTGTTCCTCCGCCACTCTTGATAAGGTGATTATCTGTTCTTTATTGTAACGGATTTGCCGCCTTTTGTCAAGTTCTGTTTCCCGCAGCGCCGGAAAATTCCCGGGGATTTTGGCGCGTATTTTCATGAAAATTGCCGCACCCTGCCAATTTCACAAAAATTCCGCAATTTTTCCTGCAAAAAACACGCGATCAAACATTTTTTCTCTTGACAATTGAAAGGAATGAAATTAAAATGAAAGAGAGAAGACCATACGGAAAGGATTGCAGCAGCCAAATGGGACACAGGGAAACTGTCAAGCGCGCCGCCACCTGGGCGGCATGGGGAATTATCATCCTCATGGCTCTGTTTCTGACCGGTTTCCTCTGGATCCACTGGGAGGCGCTCTGCCATGTTTTTACCAGCGGAGATCCCTCCGCCGCCATGCGGGACTTCATCGCCGGCTTCGGCGTCTGGGGCGCCCTGATTCTGGTGCTCTTCCAGACGCTGCAAATCGTCGTCGCCATTCTGCCCGGAGAGCCGATCGAACTCGCTGCCGGTATGATGTACGGCGGTTTTCCCGGTGCGCTGCTCTGTCTGGCCGGCGTGCTGCTCGGCACCTACACCGTCTTCTTCGCGGTTCAGAAGCTCGGCAGCGGCCTCATCGCCGCCTTCCACGGCGAATCCAGGCTGAAGCGCCTGCACAATCTGCGCGTCTTCCGGTATGAGAAAAACGCCGAACTGCTCACCTTCATCCTCTTTCTCATCCCCGGACTGCCGAAGGACTTCTTCACCTTCGTCGCGCCGCTCACCCCGATCGGCATTCACCGCTTCGTGCTGATCTCCACCCTGGCCCGCGCGCCCGGGATGCTGATTACCACTTACGCGGGGAAGAGCCTGCTGGAGGGGAACCTGGTCCTCGCGGGCTGCCTCTACGGCCTGCTGGGGCTGAGCGCACTGATCAGCCTGCTGTTTTACCGGCAGCTCCTCAAGCGGGAGCGCGCGGACGAAAAGCAGGGCGCGGCTGAGACCAACACAAATCATAACTGAGTAACAGGAGCAATGTGACATGAACATTTTAATTGTCGGCTGCGGAAAAGTCGGCTCCGAGCTGGCTGCCAATCTAAGCCGCGAAGGCCATACGGTGACCATCGTGGACGCCAACGAATCCGCCTTTGACCTGCTTCCCTCCGATTACAGCGGCTACTGCACAACGGGAATCCCCATCGACCTGGATGTGCTGCGGGAAGCCGGCATCGAAAACTGCGACGCTCTCGCCGCCGTCAGCCAGGACGACAACACCAATATCATGGTCTGCCAGCTTGCAAAAGAATATTTCCACCTGGAAAATATCCTGGCCCGCATCTATGACCCCCGCCGGGAAAATGTCTTCAGCCATTTCGGCCTGCGCACGATCTGCCCGACCCGCCTCACCGTCGAGACGGTCAAAAACATCCTCCTGGAGGATCAGCCGCAGCAGATCACCGTCGGTCCCCCCACCATCAGTTTTCACGAGGTTCCGGTGACCCGCCGCCTGATCGGCGCCTCCACCTCGGATATCGACACCAGCCGCGAGGAAGGCATCTTTGCCGTCCGCCACGAGGACAATACCCTCTCCCTGATGGCCAACGGGCCGGTGATTCTCAGCAGCGGAGATGTTCTCATCATCTCCCGCATCATCGACTGACCGAAAGGAGCTGCTTTTTATGAAAATTGTGATTGTCGGAGGCGGCACCGTCGGCCTGTACCTCGCAAAAGCCCTGCTTGAGCACAACCACGAGCCCACCATTGTGGAGCCGAACAAGTCGGTGTGCGGCCATCTGGCCAACACCCTGGATATCCCCATTGTGGTCGGCGACGGCACGATGATCGAGGACCTCCAATCAGCGGGAGCCGACGATGCGGATGTTCTGATCGCTGTCGCAGGGCGGGATGAGGTCAATCTGATCGCCTGTCAGCTCGCCCGCTTTGAATTTCACGTCCGCCGCACCATTGCCAAGGCCAACAACCCCAAAAATGCCGAGGTGATGCGCACGCTGGGCGTGGACATCGCGGTATCCAGCATCGACGCCATCACCCGCCTGATGGAGCGGGAGGTCGATATGTCGGCGGTCAAACAGCTCGTCTCACTCAACCAGGGCGAAGCCTCCATCTGTGAGATCCTGCTGCCCGATGATTTCAAATATTCCGGGAAAAAGCTGATGGATATCCGCTTCCCCGAGGAATCCGTTGTCATCTCGGTCGAGCGCGGCGGGCAGCTCCTGATCCCGCGCGGTAATACCCTCATTTTTTCGGGAGATAAACTTTTGATCCTCGCCAAGGACGACGCGCTTCACGCGGTGAAAGAAAAGCTGAAACTGACCGACTGAAGAGGTGACTGCGATGCTGAGTGCGAAAGGACAACTGATTTACGACTACATTCGGGACTGCATCCTGAACCACAATTTCTCCCCCACTGTGCGGGAAATCTGCGAGGAGGTCGGCATCAAATCCACCTCCACCGTGCACTATTACCTCAAGGAGCTGAGCGACGAAGGCTATATCATCAAGGATGATATGAAAAAACGGACCATCAAGCTCCCCTCCAGCGCCTCCTGTTCGGTGCCGCTGCTGGGCACCGTCACCGCGGGAATGCCCATCACCGCCATCGAGGAGATTGAGGAATACATCCCCGTCGCCAACCTGAAGGGCGACTCCCGCGACTATTTCGCCCTCCATGTGCGGGGAGACAGCATGATCGACGCCGGCATTCTGGATGGCGACATTATTGTCGTCCGCAAGACGCCGGTCTGCCGCAACGGGGATATCGTCGTCGCACTCATTGAAGACGAGGCCACCGTCAAACGGTTTTACCGTGAACACGGCCACTTCCGCCTCCAGCCCGAAAACCCTGACTATGAACCGATTCTCGTCAGCGAAGAGGAGGGGCTGGTCATTCTGGGCCGGGTCGCTGCCCTCATCCGCAACTATTGAGAAAAAACCGCAGGGAATCCCTCCCTGCGGTTTTTTGACAAGGGGGAGTTCCATGCCGTTTCCCTGGCAGATTTTCTTTCCAAAGCGCTGCCCGTTCTGCGGGCAGGTCATTCCACCCCGCAGCCGCTGCTGCGAGGACTGTGCGCCCGACCTCCCGTTTCTGCCCGAAACCGGACGGAAACTCGCGGAGCCGCCCCGGGAGCTGACTGCCTACGCGCCGTTTTCCTATGAAGGACGGGCGGAACAGGCAATCTGGCGGCTCAAATTTTACGGGGTGCCGGCAGCCGCCCGCCATTTGGCGCCATATCTCGCAGAAGCCCTGCCGGACAGCGCCGCCTTTGACCTGATCGTCCCCATCCCCATGACCCGCCGCCGGGAAAAGCAGCGCGGCTACAACCAGGCCGCCCTGCTGGCCCGCTTTCTCGCGGAAGAGCTGCACATCCCGGCCCGTCCGCTGTTAAAAAAGTGCCGCGAGACCGCGCAGCAGCACACCTTAAACGCCCGGGAGCGCCGCACCAACCTTTCCGGCGCCTACCGCCTTCCGGACCCGGCGGCTGTCCGCGGAAAACGAATTCTCCTCTGCGACGACGTCGTCACTACCGGATCAACTCTGCGGGAGGCTGCCGGCGTGCTCTACGGCGCGGGCGCGGAATCTGTCTGCGCAGCCGCAGTGGCCTTTGCCGGAAACGGCCGCGAAATCCCCATGGAAAGGAGTCCCTCATGCCCTCCTCAGAACGAATCTACCACACCCTCCGCCAAGAGATCCTGACCCTTGTCCTCAAGCCCGGGGAACAGCTGCGGGAGGACGACCTCGCCCGGCGTTTCGGCGTCTCCCGCTCCCCGGTGCGGGCCGCCGTCTCCCGCCTGTCTGCCGAGCGGCTGCTGCGGGTTGTGCCGCACAAGGGCACCTTCGTCACCGAAATCGAGATGGACTACGTCCGCCAGCTCATCTT
>CALXIG010000089.1 GCA_944388305.1 uncultured Clostridia bacterium | reverse complement strand
GCGCCTTCTGCCGCGGCATCCAGGCCGGCTCGCCGGTCGACTCCCACGTCACCCCGGAGCCCTGGGCCATGCCCGGCTACAGCGACGAGGTCATCATGGCGGCCGGGGCCTTCACGATGGGCGCTTCTCTCGAGCTGTCAGCCGACGGCCCGCTGCGCGCGCCCTATTCGGTCTGGGTGCAGGGAGGGCTCACCTACAACACCGGCAAACTCGGCATCCTCCTCGCCGCCCAGGCGATGGAATCGGCCCGCAGCTGATCCTATAAACCCGCATCCGCGCGACCACGCACCAAATGCTGCCCTTTCGGGGTATCACACCCCAGTGACGCGCAGCTTGCCGCGCGTCTTCCAAAATCCATCGCGAGGTACAAACGCCGCGGCGGCATCGTCCTGCGCGGCCACGCGCTTTCCTCTGCTGCGTTTTGCTGCCGCAAGAGACCTTGTTTCCCGATTTTTGCGGGGGACAGGGCCTTTTTGTTTTTCAGCGGCAAAAAAGGATAATCCCGCGATCCGGGGGCAAACTATGGCCAATCCAGGAAAGGAAGGATCGCATGAAAAAACTGACCAAAAATGAGTACAGTACCCTCGCCGACAAGGCATCCCCGCCTACCAAAAGCTACAGGACCATCCCGACGGCCTTTCTGGTGGGCGGGCTCATCTGCACCCTTGGGCAGGGGCTTCTAAACCTCTACCAGTATCTCGGTCTCCCCGAAAAAACGGCGTCGGCCGCGGTATCGGTCTCCCTCATCTTTCTGAGCGTCCTGGCGACCGGCTTAAACGTCTACGACAACCTGGCCAAATACGCCGGTGCAGGCACCCTCGTTCCCATCACCGGCTTCGCCAACGCCGTCGCCTCCCCCGCCCTCGAATTCAAGTCAGAGGGCCTGATCCTCGGCATCGGGGCAAAGCTCTTCACCATCTCCGGGCCGGTCATCGTCTACGGCATCGCGGCCTCCTGCGTCTACGGCCTCCTGTACTATTTGTTCGGATAGGGGGAAAAGCGCATGGCAAAACGGCTGAGCCGGAGCACCATCCGGCTGGAAAGCTGTCCCAGCATCCAGGCCTGGGCGGCAGTCGGCGGCAAAATGGAGGGGGAAGGCCCCCTCGCCGACGAATTCGACTTCTTAAACCCCGACACCACCTTCGGGGAGAGCACCTGGGAGAAGGCGGAGAGCCGGATGATGCGCACCGCCGTCGACCGCGCCTTTGCAAAGGCAAAGGTCTGCCCTTCGGATGTGGATATCATCTTCGCCGGCGACCTTTTAAACCAGTGCGTCGGCTCGACCTACGGCCTGCGGGAGCTGGAAATCCCCTTTCTGGGGCTCTACGGCGCCTGCTCGACGATGGCCGAAAGCCTCTGCATGGCCTCCCTCTTCATTGAGGGCGGGCTGGCTGAGCGGACCGCGGCGGTGACCTCCTCCCATTTCTGTTCCGCCGAGCGGCAGTTCCGCTTCCCGCTCGAATACGGCGGGCAGCGTGCCCCGACCGCCCAGTGGACGGCCACCGCTTCGGGCGCGGCGCTGGTCGGCAGGTCGATGGCGGCGCCCTTTGTCCGGGAGGTGTGCATCGGCTCCATCGTCGATCTGGGCATCACCGACGCCGCCAACATGGGCGCGGCGATGGCTCCGGCGGCTGCCTCGACCATCGCCGCCTATTTTCACGACACCCACTTAAAGCCCGCCGACTTCGACCGCATCTTCACCGGCGACCTCGGGCTGGTGGGAAGCACCCTGCTGCTCGAGCTGCTGGAACGGGAGGGACTCCCCATCTCCGCCCAGCACGCCGACTGCGGCCTCCTGCTCTACGACCGGCAGAGCCAGGACGTCCACGCGGGCGGGTCTGGCTGCGGCTGTTCGGCCTCGGTGCTCTGCTCCCACATCCTCCCGCGGGTGCAGAAGGGGGAATGGAAGGACGTCCTCTTTGTCGCGACCGGCGCGCTCATGTCCCCCACCCTCGTTCAGCAGGGGGAGAGCATCCCGGGGATCGCCCACCTCCTTCACATCAGCAATACGAGAGGGAAGGAGGGAATGTGATGGAGATGCTCTGGGAGTATGCCAAGGCCTTCCTGGTCGGCGGGGCCTTCTGCGCCGTCGGCCAGGTGCTCATCGATTACACCAAGCTGACCCCGGCGCGGATCCTCGTGACCTATGTCGTCGCGGGGGTCGTGCTGGGAGCGCTCGGGGTCTACCAGCCGCTCATCGACTTCGCGGGCGCAGGCGCCACAGTGCCGCTGACCGGGTTCGGCGCGGCGCTGGCCAAAGGGGTCCGGGAGGCGGTCGACAAAGACGGCCTGCTCGGCGTTTTGACCGGCGGACTGACGGCGTCGTCTGCGGGGATCACGGCGGCGATGGTCTTCGGGCTGATCGCGGCCCTGATCTCCAAGCCGAAGGACAAGGCATAGGCAACAGCAAAACCGGGCAGCTGAGACAGCCGTCCGGTTTTTGTATATCCTCTCGCTCAGGTGTCAGAATTTCCCGTCTTCCATCAGCGCGGGCAGGGCGAGCAGCGCGCCCCAGGTGTAGAAGTTATCGCTGTTGTCGCTGTCGCAGCCGATCCCCAGCTCCGCGTTGTAGTTTTCATGGGTGTGGCAGTTCTCCCGCCATTCCTTGCGGAAGAGGCCGAGGGATTTTTGCGCCAGCTCCCGCGCGGCGTCTTCCTGCCCGCCTGCGCGGAGGGCCAGGTAGGTGAGGAAATTGCTCGGCCCCCAGATCCGTCCCCGCCAGTAGTCCTGCTCCGGGTAGGCCGGGTCATTGCGGGCGATAGTCGGCAGGACGTACTCGCCCCAGAATTCCTCCGGGTTGTACAGGTGCTCGCGCAGCATCCGCTCCGCCTGCGCGGCGGTCACCTTCCCGCTGATGAGGGCGTAAAAGCTGGTCGGCGAAAGGCGCAGGTTCCACTCGCCCGTGTCGGTGCGGCGGTTGCAGAAGATACCGGCCTCCCCGTTCCAAAGCTCCGAAAGCCCCTCCGCACAACGGGCGGCCCGCCCGCGCAGCTCCGCCTCCTCCTCAAATTTGCCCAGCTGCGCGGCAAAATCCGCGAGAAGGGTGCAGTCGGCAAAATAGAGGCTGGTCAGCCCGACGTCGGCCTGGCGGTGGATGTGCCGCTCCTCATCGAAGGGGACGCCGTCGTACATCGGGGAGTTGTCCATCCCGCTCTCCAGCGCCGCGCCGAAGGAAGCACCCACCCCGTTTTTCTCCCAGTAGCGCCCAAGGCGCGGCTCGTACGGGTCGGACCCCCAGCAGAGCCAGCCGTTTTGGAGCATCCGGTGCCCGGCATACCAGCGGTTCCACTCGAAAAGGGCGGGGAAAAATTCCCGGACCGGGATCTCCTCCCCGAACCGCTGTGCCAGCAGCCGGAGGGCCAGAGCGCCGACCGGCGGCTCGGAGCGGTCGCGGGACTTCATCCCGTCGGGCGAGACGAAGTTCGGAATAAAGCCGTCCTCCGTCCGCCGGGTGAGTACGGCGCGGAAATTCTCACAGGCAAGCTCCGGGCTGAAAAGGCCGGCCATGACGGCGGCGAAAAAGGTGTCCCAGCAGAAGATCATATACCCGCCGTTGGCGGCGTTCCATTTCCGGCTGACCCCGGTAAAGAGGGTGTCCTCCTCCGGGTCGTAGACGGTGTTCCAGCCCACAGCGGACTGGATGCCGGCATAGGCGTCGCAGAGGCTGCCGAAGGCGGCGTGTTCCTGCATAAGCCGTTCCCGCGCAGCCCCGACGATTTCCCGCGCTTCTTCCTCCGACCGCTCTGTCCCCATCGAAATGACCGCCGGGCGGCCGAGCGAAAGGGCGAGGTAGGGCGCACCGAGCCCCGCATAGGGGTCTTCGGTCCGGCTGCCGCAGGCATAGACGCGGATGAGGCCGGTTTCCGTTTCCGCCTCAAGCGTATCCCCCACACGCCGCACGCAGACCGGCCGGTTCCAGAGGACCGTCCCCACAGCGAACAGGGTCAGCGGCAGCTTCCCCTGCCTGACCGGCGTGATGAGGAGGACGTAGCTATCCCCGTCCGCTGCGGATTCGACCACCGTCTCCGACCCGTTCCAGCTGAGGGTCAGGCGGGTGTAGCTGCCGTCCAGGCTGCGGATGTCGGCGCGGACGCTCTCCCCGCAGCCGCCTTCCCACCGGCTGAAAAAGCTGTCGCGCAGCACCCTGCCCGTGCCGGGGTCCTTAAAACAGAGGTTCACTCCAAAGCCGTCGGGCAGCTTCGCGTGGCAGAACAGGCTGTCGGTAAAAAAGGTGTTCCAGCCCTTTTTGAGCGAATTTCTCATAAAAATTCTCCTTTACAAAAAGAAAGGGCGGAATTTCTCCGCCCTTCCGTCACAGGATCGAATGCTTCCGGATAAACCGCATGACCTCCCGGCCTTCCTCCACGGTGTCGACGTTGAGCATCAGCACGACCCGGCCGCGCTTGAGCTGGTCAATATACCGGTAGACGTCCTCCGCGGTGCAGCGGATCATGAGCGGCAGCCGGGTGTGGTATTCCATCAGCTCGTCGAGATGGTCGACCGGCCGCGGACAGTTCGGGTCCCAGCTGATCTCGAGCAGCCGCACCTTGTCGAGGGAGGCGATTTCCCCGTGAACGTGCCAGCCCTTCGCGTGATGGTGGATGTACCCGCCGCCGAAGGCGTCGAGGATCCTCTGGGTGCGCGGTTTGCCGAACCGGCAAAACAGCTCGGCACTGCAAAGGTCGGAAAAATCCTCCGAAAGATAGGGCGCGTCGCCCGGGAACCAGACGTTGGCGGCCACTGTTCCGCCGCAGAGGTAACCGGTCACCTGCTTGAGCTCCCGCTCCAGCCAGATGGTGGCGTCGGCCGACAGATCAAAGAGCCGCCCGGCCATGTCCGGCTCGTCGTAGAGGTCATAGAACAGGTCGTTGCCGCGCAGGGCGTTGGCCATGTCGCCGGGCCCGTTGTTGCAGAGGGTCGAGAGGGCGAAATCGCCGTCGTTTCCCTCCCGGAGCCGCAAAAGGATCTCCCGCAGGACCTGGTACCAGAAGTTCTCCCGGGAAAAGGTGAGCTTCTCCATGTCGGACCAGTCGCGGATCACCGGATGGACCCAGCTGGTGTCGATCCCCATCGTGACCTCCGCGCCCGAGTAAAAGGCGCTGTGCACCCCGCAGCCAAGGTTCGGGGAGATGGCGGGAAAATAGTCGTTGTCGAGGCCGTCGGTCTCTTTCAGGAACGCGCGGAGCTGCCGGGCCGCGTGATCGGCAAATTCCCGGGGCTTTGTAAAATCCCAGCTCGAAAGGGGCCGGTCCGGGATGCCGTAAGCCGCGTAATCCATTGGGAAGGTGTACGGGCAGATCATCCCGAGGATCTGTCCGGGGGTTTCATCGGCAAAGAACTGCTTGTACTTGGCTGCCAGCTCGGTCAGCCGGGCGCTGTAACTCATGGAAAATCCTCCTGAAATCTACTATTGGTGAACAGAATGTTCACCAATGACAGCGGCCATCCCGCATTTTCTCCAAAAGGACGGCCTGCTCCTCCGGGGTGGGGACGGCAAGGGGTTCGGCGGGCTTTGTCAGCTCTCCGTAAAGGTGGGGCTGGCGTTCCCGCAGCTTGCGGGGGTGGATGCCGGCAAAGCCGGAAACCTGGCTCGGGTAGAACCATTCAGGCTGGGTCTTCGGGATGTCGAGGTCGACGTCCTGGAAGACGACGGCATTCTCGTAAAAGCCCGCGTCGGCCAGCACCTGCCCCCAGTAATCGATGACGCTGCTGTGCCCGGCCGCGTTCCAGATGTAGTTTTTCGCCGTCACGAGGTAAAAATCGCCGTCGTTGGCGCGGGTGCGCAGGGTTGCTTCCCCGATGCTGTCGTACCAGCCGTAACCGGCGGTCGGGTGGAAGACGACTTCCGCCCCCTTGAGGGAAAGGGACTGGCACATCTCGGGGAACATCATATCGTAGCAGATGCTGACGCCCACCCGGCCGAAATCGAGGTCAAATACGGGGAACTCGGTCCCCGCCTCGACCTGCCACATCTCGTTGGGGGGGAGGTGGGTCTTGCGGTAGCTGCCCACAATCCCGCCCTCCCGGTTGAAGACGGCGGCCTGGTTGTAGTTTTTCCCGCCTTCCCGCCGGTTGTAGCAGGCGATGATGTTCATCTGATACCGCCGCGCGATCCCGGCGATCCGCTCTTCCACGTAGGGCGCGGTCAGCTCTAAGAGGTCCGGGAAGAGGTTGCCCTCCTCCCGGGTCCCGGTGCGCGCCAGGAAAGCGGCGGTGCCGCAGAGATCCTCGCAGGTGGTGACGGCCCCGCAGCCCGCTTCTCCGGCCTGCTCGAGCAGCCCGGCGGTCAGCTCGATGTAAGGGATGAGCGCCTTTTCAAAAATCTCCTGCGGGTCGGCGGAGAAGTTTTCCCGCACACAGTTGTACTCCGGCGGGAGGGATGGATAGTGAGGCTGGATCGCCCCGAGACGGATCTTTCTCATGCGCGCTCCTCCGTATGGCGGACTGTCCAGGCGCGGCTGGCGGACGCCGCTTTTTCCGGCTCCTCAAAGATGACGCGCCAAACCATATCGCCCCAGTTCCAGTGCAGGCGGCTCTCGGTGATCGGGATCTCCTCGATCCGGCAGCGGAGGGCCGGGTCATAGTCGAGATAGGCGGTTTCCCCGCCGCAGGAGAAGGCAAGGCAGCCGTCGCCCGCCATTTCGGGCTTGCAGGCCAGCATGAAGTGATAGGCGCAGCTTCCCGGCGCTCCCAGCTTCCACTCGTCGAGGATGACGACCGTCCCGGCCTTCCGGTCGAGGGTAAAGGAGCGGTCCCATTCCGTAAGGCCGGCTTTGGCCGGGTAGGCGGGGCTGATTTCGAGGGCGAGGGAGGCCGTATCCTCCGTCAGGCTGCATTCCGCGCGGGAGGCCGCAAATTCTTTGCCGTCGTGCTGGTCAATCCCGTTCACAACCAGGCAGTTGTGGTAACCGGACTGGAGATACCAGAGGGAGAAGCGGTCGGCGCTGAAGGTCTTCGCGGTGTATTCCTCGGTGCCGAGGTCGAAGAAAAGGGGCTTGCCGTTTAAGTAGAGGATGAAGTTTCCGACGTCGTTGTGGTTGTGCGGCTCCTCATTGTTGCCGCCCTTGGCGGCGAGGTAAAAGCCTTTCGGGCTGCCCCCCCGCTCGCGGGCCGTCATGACCTGCGCCACATACATCCAGCTCTGCTTACAGTAGGGCGCGCCGGTATTGGCTGCGCGGCGCTCCTTTTCCTCCAAAATGTCGGTGAGGTGGCTGTACACCGCAAACCAGGTGGTGATGATGGGGCCGGGGGCCTCCGCGCTTGCGCCCAGCCGTGTGAGCGCCTCATCGCCGGTGCACCTGCCGTACTGGTAGGCGGAGGTGCCGGCTGAGACGATGGCGTCGCCGTCTGCAAAGTTCACAAAATACTTGCCGTCGATGTGGACGTTGCGGAAATACTGCCCCATCCGCCGGACGATCTCCTCGTCAAAGGCGTCGGCCAGCCCGCCGGTTGCGGTTTTGAGCATCAGCAGGCAGGTGCAGAGGTCACCGCCTGCCGCGCCCCAGTACATCGGGCCCTCCCCGCAGCAGCCGTCCGCGGGGTAGTGCCGGAGGTAGGACTCGAGGCTGCGCATCGCCTTCCACACCCCTGCGGTCTGCCGCTCCGGGTCGTCACAGGAGAACAGGAGGCAGAAGAGCATGTTCTTGTTGCACCAGGGGTTCCAGTTGTTGATGTGCGGGGTGTCGACAAATCCCATCCACCAGTAATCGTCGTGGGCAAGGTAAGGGGTGATGAGGCGGTCCCCAATCTCCCTGCGGATGCGGCGGCGTATGCGCGGGTCAAAGGCGTCGAGCTGTTCGCCAAGCAGATAATCAGTCCAGGCGAGCAGCGCGCCGGTTTCCGAGCAGCTCAAATCGACCACATGGTCCTCCCCGGCCGGGACCCGCGCCCCGGTATGCGCGAGGTCAAAAGCGGTAATCCAGACCGTCTCCTCGCAGATGCTGAAGATGCCGGAGATGATCTGCTCAAGGAAGCGCCCCTCCCCCTCCAGGCATTCGGCAAGAAGGAGGATGCCCAGGGCGCTGCGCCGCTCCCAGAAGCGGTGGAGATAGGGGATATTCTCGCCGGTCTTCTGGAAGTGGAAGTAGTATTTCATGGTGAGGGGCGGCCAGCCGTAATCCAGATATCCTTCGGCCGCCCGGATCCACTTTTCTTTTGTTTCCGGAACCATGTCCGCCCATTTTTCCCGCTCGGAACAGGTGGGGGCGGGGCGGAAAGGAATCTCCCGCAGGGCCTTCTCAAGCGCCTCGCGGCTGCATTTGTCGGTCAGCATGGCAAAATCTCCTTTCAGAGCCGGACGGTCTCCCCCGGTCCCACCGAAAAGGTCTGCCCGTCTGCATCCAGAAAGACCCGCGTCGCGGTGGGATTGCAGGCGATGGAGCAGTCAGCGGTGAATCGGAGGGCTTTGGCAGCGTCCAGATAGTCGAATACGGCGATGCAGGTCGTGTACCAGACCTCTTCCCGCCCGGCCGTCAGCTTGCAGAAATCGTCGAGCACCTGCCAGTTCCCGTCCATCGCGAACTCAAAGCTGTGCCCGGCCAGGCAGAACAGGGCGTTTGTGTTGAAATCCTCGCGCAGGAAGGCGGCGGCCCGCTCCATGAGGTCCGGGTCGGTGTGCCAGCAGGTGGCGTCAAACCGGAGCGGGTCATGCGGGAGCTGGAAAAGCCGCTCCCGCCCCGCCGCGCGGGCGTAGCGGAAGCCTGCCGCCTGCACGATCTCCCGCACCCCGGCGTCATAGGCGTCAAAGGGGTAGGCAAGCCCGCGCACCGGATAACCGGCAATCTGCTCGAGGGCGCGCCGGCCCTCCAGAATGTCATAGAGGGCCCGCTCCCGCGGCGCGGCGCTCCAAAAGCCATGGTCGGCGCCGTGGACCGCGATTTCATGCCCCGCATAGAGGGCGGAAATCTCGCTGCGGGAAAGGGACTGGATGTACTCCCCCGCCGGCGTTTTCCAGTCGCCGTAGTCCTTTCCAAAGCTGCCGCTGTTTAAATTGAAGGTCCCTTTCATGCCGTAGCCGTTCAGGATGCGGATCATTTCCCGATCGGTGGAGGCACCGTCGTCGTAGCTGAAGGTGAGGGCCTTGTGCTTCCCTTCCGGAAAAAGGATGCGGATATTTTTCATGGCAGCACCTCAGTCGAGCAGCTCGGAGAGCAGGGCCTTCCAGCCGTCCAGCGAAAGCTCGCGGTCGATCATGACAACCCTCCCCTTGCCGAAGCTCACGGTGCGGGGGGCGTCCTCCGCGGACAGGAACGGCAGCCCGCCGAAGGCGGCGTACACCTTCCCGTAAAATTCCCCGCCGGTCTCGCGGAAGACGTTGTCCTTGTTTTTGACCATAAAATCCGGGTCGATGACAAGGGTGCCGCCATTTTCGGCATAGCGGAGCAGTTCCCGCTCGAGCGCCCCGTCGTGCAGGATGCAGCGCGGCGCGAGGACGGCGGGCAGGCTGTCGGGAATAGCGCGGCCGGGCACAAGGATCTCGGCCGATTCTCCCTGCTCGTAAACGGCTTGGTAGACGGTGTGAAGAAGGTAATTCGGATATCCGAGTCCGTCCCGGCAGTCGAGCATCAGGCTCTTGGCATTGTAAGCCCAGGAGGAATCAAAGTCGTAGAGCAGCCCGACGCGGGGCGCAAGCTGCGGCAGGCGCTCAGAGCGGGCGGCGTGGCGGCGGACCGTCTCATAGTTCGGCATCGGCCGGCCGTAGAGGTCGATGAGGCTTGTGCGCGACTGCTCCTGCCCCCAGGGGAAGGGGCGGAATTTGAAGACCGAATACTGCGTACAGCCCCGCTCCTCGGCGATATCCATCATATCCCCCAGCAGCCTGCTGCCGTCGCCGTTTTCCATGACCCAGAATTTCCCATCCCCGCGCACGCAGCGGAGAAAGTCGCAGTAGAAGGCGAAGATGTACTCCTGCTCGTGGTAGCAGTCAAAGGAGGCGACGTCGAGCTTCTCAAAGAGCCTATAAAGGTCGAGGGTGTCGCCGAAATAGAAGTCGTCGGTGTTGGTGGTGACGGGGACCCCGGTATACCGGTGGAGGATCTCGGCCTGCATGTCGCAGAAGCGGACGATCGAGTCGGAAGAAAAGCGGATGTACTCGAGTCCGAAGGAAGGGTTCTCCCAGATGCAGAGGTCCATCGCGAAGAGCCTGGGCGTCTCGATCTGGTCAAAACGCTGGTAGTCCTCCGACCAGAAGTGCCCGCCCCAGCGGCGGTTCAAGTCCTCGATGCTGCCGTACCGGTCCTTCAGGTACTCCTGAAAGGCCGCGCGGCAGTGGTCGCAGTAGCATTTTTTCTGCTCGCCGCAGAGCTCGTTGTCGATCTGCCAGGCTGCAATGCGGGGGTCTGCGCCGTAGCGCTCGGCGAGGGCGGTGACGATCCGGCGGGAAGCCTCCAGATAGGCGGGACTGTTGTAGCACCGGTGCTGGCGGGCGCCGAACCGGGTGCGCCGCCCGCGGATGTCGACCGGGAGGATGTCCGGGTGCTTTTCGCACAGCCAGATGGGCGGGCAGGCTGTCGGCGTGCAGAGAATGACCTTTAATCCGTGACGGTCCGCGGCGTTGATCCAGGCGTCGATTGCCGCAAAGTCGAAGACGCCCTCCTCCGGCTCCATCTGCGACCAGGCAAACTCGCCGAAGCGTACGGCGGCAAAGCCCGCTTCCCGGATGAGGGAAAAATCGCGGTCCCACTCGCTTTTGTCAAAATATTCGGGATAATAGGCGGTGACATACTGCATACTTTACTCCTCCTTGCAGAGGACGGCGTCCACCTCGTGAATTCCGTCCGAAAAAGCCGGGATCAGATCTCCGTCCAGCTCTTTTCCGTCCACCGTGAGCCGGACGCGGCCGGACGTCAGGCCGTCCGGATTGCGGACGGTGATGCGGTACTCGGCCCCCCGGAACTGCCGGGTGACGGCATACTCCTTCCAGTCCGCAGGAATGCACGGGCGGACGCGCAGGCCGGCAAGCTCCGGCGAAATGCCGAGAAAATCGTTCATCAGCACATTCAAAATCCAGGAGATGGAGCCGGTGATCCAGGTGAATTCCATCTGCCAGGCGTTGTTGCGGTGGTCGGGGCCGTAATAGCCGTTGGCGTAGACATAGGGCGGGCAGCGGAGCTTGTGATCCTCCGGGCCGGAAAAATAACCGGGGGTGAAACGCCGGAAGGCCGCGTATGCCTCCTCGGACAGCCCGCAGCGGAGCATCCCGAGGATGAGCCAGATGTTGATGTGGGAGTAGATGGTGCCGTTTTCGCAGATCCCCGGCTCCATCGAGCTGATGCGCCCGATCCGGCCGTCGATCTTCGTGTAGGTCGGGGCAAGGAGCTTAAAGCCCTGCGGCGTTTGCAGCAGTTTTTTGCAGGAGGCGAGCAGCTTCTCCGCCCGCTCTTTGTCCGCGATACCGGCGATCAGCGCCCAGCCCTGGGATTCGCTGAAGAGCTGTCCTTCCCCGTCGAGGTGCGTGCCGATGGGGGCGCCGTTGTCGTCGAAGCAGCGCAGGTACCATTCCCCGTCCCAGGCGGAGGCGTTGATGGCGGCGGCGATCCGGGCGCGGCGCGCCTCATAGTCCGCCGCCTTTTCCTCCTGCCCGAGTTCGCGCAGGATGCGGGCGAGCCGAGCGAGCGCTTCGGCGTAGGCTTCGCTCAGCCAGATGCTTTCGCCGCGCCCCTCCCGCCCGACAGCGGTGAGGGAGTCGTTCCAGTCGCCGAACTTGATGAGGCAGAGGCCATGGCTGCCCTTGTGGTTTTCCAGGAAATCGAGGGTGCGGTCGATATGTTCCTGAACAGCCGCGCTTTCCCCGCTCTGATAGAAGGGGACGCGCTCCCCGAGGATGGAGAGATCGGCCGTCTCGCGCAGGTAATGCGCGATGGTGAAGGCGAGCCAGAGCGCGCTGTCCGAATAGGGTTTGGTGTCCACCGGGTTCCATCCGCGCAGGGCGAGGCCGTCCGGGTACTGATAGCGCAGCGCCTCCAGGATGATGGCGCGGGTGCGGGCGGGGTCGAGGGAGGAGACGCCAAAGCCGTGCTGGACGATGTCGCGGTAGCCGTTCCAGCCCCAGCGGCACCAGGCCGCGCCAAAGCTCGCCTGCTCCTTGATCCAGTAGTTGAGCATCCGGTCAAGATGGGGATCGGGGGTGTGGACGGTAAAGCGCCTGCTCATCGCCTTCTTCCGGGCGCGGAGCTCCGCAAAATATTTCTCAAAATGGCCGAGGTACTTCTCGCGGAAGGCCGCGATACCGGTCTCATCTTTCACAACGGCAATGAGAATGGAGATCTCCTTCTCCTCCCCGGGGTCCAGCGAAAAATCGTACTGCGCCGCAGTGATGGTCGCGTCGGAGGAGCCGGGCGTGTTGGTGCAGCGCCCCTCCGCAACCGCCCGGGGATTTCCCAGGCTGCCGTACAGGCCGGTAAAGGCTGCGCGGGTGCCGTCCCAGCGGGCGACCGGCTCGTCGGAGGTGAGGTAGGCGGTCAGGTAGTCGTGCGGGCGGACGTAGGGGTGCTTGCTGGCCACGACAGCGTTCAGCTCCGCGCTGAAATAGGAGGAGCGGAAGAGCATGTCGCCATAGCTGTCGAAGCCCCATTTGTAGCGGAACTGCATCTGATTATAGGCGAAGGCCGAAAGGCTGCGCCGCTTCGGCGAATTGTTGCGGAAACGGAGGGTCCAGAGCTCGACCGGATCGCTGCCTGCCGGCACAAAGATCCGCATGGAGGAGAAGATCCCGTTTGTTTCGGACTCGATCCGCGTGTACCCCAGGCCGTGGGTGCAGGCAAACCGGGTGTACGGGGCGCAGACCGGCTCCCAGTTGAGGTTCCAGAACTCCCCGCTCTGGTTGTCCCGGATGTAGACGAGGCGGTTCATCAGGGTATCACGCCCAAAGATGTCGAAGTCGCAGACCCGGCCGTTGCCGGTATAAAGCTGCACTGCCTCATTTTGGCCGATCTGGTAGTCAAAGCAGCCGACGCCGGTCTGCCAGATGTTTGCAAAAACGCTCTCATTCCAGATAAAGTTGTCAAAAGCGCGCGGCGTCGCCGGATCGGTTACAATAAATTCATCGCCTGCCGCATTGAAATGTCCATATTGATCGCGCATATCTGCTGCCTTTCTGCCGTTATGAGGCCGCGGTTAAAAACGGTTTGATTCTTTTGAAGGAACGAATTCCAGCAGGAAGCAGTCGTATTCCCGCATGGGGAACTCTCTTTCCCAGCAGCCATCCGTCCCGACTTCAGCAAATGCCGTCCACACCGGTGCGCCCGAAACCCGGCGCTTCAGCTCCGCTGTCTCCTCACGTGTCGGAAGGTCCGTATAGCCGGCGTGGGTGTATTCATAGTAGATATCATTGACTCCATACCCCACCTGATACAAACGCAGCTCATACCGTCCCGGAAGGAGTCCGCAGACCTGCACCCGGACGGGTTCGAGCGCATGAGGGAGCAGATCACGGGTAAAAAAGACCTTATTGCACACATCCTGCTCCGGCAGATGGTATTCCCACCAGAGAAGCTGTACGCCGCCTTCCTTCTTACAGGCAATGCTGTCGCTGTCGCAGCAGGCAAGTTCTATCGGCCCCAGCCGGTTCAGAAGGCGGTACACATGAAAGGACGGCTTGGGCAGGCCCTGCAGGTTCATCAGGCCGAAGCCGCCGTGAAAGGGGGTCAGAGGCACACCTGTCTCTTCGAATATATCGCTGAAGGTCCAGTATGACATGGACGCCACCGACCCCTGGATGCGTTTAAGCTGATACAGGAGAAACGATGCCTCGATATAGCTGTCGTGACTCGCGTCTCTTGCCGAATAAGAGGAGCTCCATTCGGTGTAGTGAACGGGAAGCCATGGCATCGGAGACTGCCGCACCTGTTCCGCTACCATCTGCGTGTCTTTGGAAACCAGATCGACATCATGATGAAAAAACAGCTCCATATCTCCGGTTTCATCGAAGTGCCCCGACTGGACACTGTACGTGTGGGTGGAAACAAAATCCAGAGGCACCTGATTCTCATGGCAATGGCGAATCATTTCCGGAATCCACGCGCTTCCGGCAGACGCCGGACCGCCGACCTGATATTCCCCGCAGACCGATTTCACAGCAAGCGCCGTGACGTCATAGAGGCGAAAATAGTCCTCCTGCGTACCGGAAAAAAAGGATGGATGGTTGGGTTCGTTCCATACCTCAAACCGCCAGGACTTCACCTCATCACATCCATAACGCATTGTCCAATGGGTAACCAGTGTCCGGATCAAGTCCTCCCAGCGCTTATAGTCACGTGGCGGCGTCACGTTTGCATTCCACCAGAACAGCGTCTGAGAACCGCTTGCCAGCTTCTGCGGCATGAAGCTCAATTCCACAAACGGTTTCATGCCGCAGGCCAGAATTTCATCATAGAGCATGTCAATATACTGCCAGTTGTACAGCGGACTGCCGTCCGGGGTTTCATTGTAAACCGCCATTTCGTCGTGGAGCAGCCCATGAAAGCGAAGATAGGTAAAGCCGCACTCCCGGCGGACCTCGCAAAGCTGATCAAGACTGGGCTTACGGAGCACCTCCGCAGCTCTTCCCGCCCCTACACAGGAGCGGAAAAAGGGGTCCAGCGCCCCTTTTTCCCGACGATAATCCAATCGAATCTCTCTCATGTTACACACCCGCCTCGCTCCGATCATTTAAACAATTTCCAGAAATTCCCGCGCGGGAAGAGGCGGCAGCGGCTGGGAGGGCAGCGTCTGATACCAGTAGGCCACCGAAGCAATATCGTCCTGAAGCGGGAGATATTTCCAGTTTTTCCGCCAGCCGAGCGCCTGAACCGTCACCTTCAGGTCTGACTGGAAACGAATCGGGTCCACAATGTGCCAGCGGTAGAGTCCGAAACGCATCTGCGAGCCATAGCAGCCATCCGGCTTCAGGATCTGATGAAGGCCGCTGTAGGGCGTAGTGAACGGGATATAAGTCCCGCCCACGTCAAAATTATAGGACCCACAGAAGTAGTCTTCCAGGCCAGTGCCGCAGATGGTGGGCCATTCGTCGCCGTCCATGTAGAACTTCATCTCACCTTCACCCCACCATCCGGCATTGTTCACCCCCCACGCCAGATAGGTTCCGACATAGTGGCCCTGTCCGCGAACGCCGTCCAGCACGGTATAGACCTGCTTGTAGGGCAGCGGATTCACGCGGCGGAACTGCGCGTGAAAGTAGGCGCAATCCTCCGGTACCTCCGTCAGCGTATAGTTGATCTGATAAAACAGGGTCATGCGCTCATCCGCGATATTTTCCAGCGTAATGCGGCAATGCCTGCGAAACGGCATTTCCCAGTAACAGTTTAAGCCGCTGCGCGGATTCACGCACACTGCCAGAGAGCTCAGCTGGGCATATTGCCCCCATCCGCTTGCAAAAAAATCACCGACGGGACACTCCACTGAGGGGTATTCCTGATGATCCCAGTAAATGCGCAAAATGGAGAAGCGCCAATCCCCTGTGGGCGTCATCCAGATTTGCTGAATTGCTCCCGGCCCCTCAATATCCGCCACTGTGAAGACCTGTCCCGCTTCGATATGGACACAGGGAGAAACCTTCCAGCCCTGCCCCAGCTCTTTCGCGCTTTCCCAGGAGGCTCCTTCTTCCATCGCCATGCCGCCTTTTCCTTTTTCTCCCCGAAAATTCTCGGCGGAGATGGAGCGCGACTGCGCGTTGGAAAGGCGGGAAAGGTTTCCCATATTCATTCCCAATCCGTTAAAACTCATCATTTATCCTTCCTTTCACCGCCGGTAAAACCGGCAAAAACTGTTCCGAATCCGCAGGAATCCCTCCTGCTGCAATACCGCCGGAAGCGGTCAGCCCTTCAGGCTGCCCAGCGTCAGTCCCTTGACAAAGTATTTCTGGAAAAAGGGATAGACAATCAGAATCGGCACCGTCGCGATCATAATCTGTGCTGACTGGAAAGTCTTGGAACTGATCTTGCTCATCAGCTCAATTTCATTGATATCCAGCAGCGTAAAATCAGGCTCGATAATAACGCCCTGCAGGTATGTCTGAAGGGGATAGTTGGCCTTCATGTCCATATAGATCAGACCACTGAACCATTCATTCCAGTGAAAAACCGTGTCAAAAATGAACAGGGTTGCCAAAGCCGGAAGCGCAAGCGGCAGATAGATCCGCATCAGGATCCGCATCTGAGAGGCGCCGTCTATCAGCGCGGATTCCTCCAGCTCCTTCGGCGTCTGGCGGAAAAAATTGAGCAGGACCGTGATGTTGAACGGTTTTACCGCACTGGGCAGGATCAAAGCCCAGATGGTGTTGCGCAGGCCGGTCATTGTGACGACCATGTAGGTCGGAATCATACCGCCGCCAATGAACATGGTTACGACAAAAATCCAGGCGAAAATCGTGCGGCCCGGCATCTGCCCATTGCTCTTCGAAAGCGGATACGCCGCAAAGATCGTGATGGCCATGTCGATCGCCAGGCCCAGAATTACCCGCACCAGCGTCACGCCAAACGCCCGCAGAAACGCGGGATTCTGAAAGGCATACTGATAGGAGTTAAGTGAAAGATCAACCGGCCAGAACGCGACCTTTCCTGAGGTGGCAGCCGCCGAAGAACTGAAGGAAAGGGCCAGAATATGGATAAAAGGAAGAATGCAGAGCAGCGCCAAAATGATAAGGAGAATGCCATTGAAAAGATCGAACACTTTCTCTCCTCTTGTTTTATGCAAAATCATAGATTTGATTCTCCTTTCTCACCCTAGAAAATCCTGTAGTCCGCAACCTTGTATGCGGTAAAATAAGAGGCCGAGACAAGCACCAGGGAAACACCGGATTTGATGAGACCAACTGCGGTCGCTACGTCATACTGTGCCTCCTGCATGCCGATTCGGTAAACATAGGTATCCAGGATATCGCCAGTGGAGTACACCAGTGGATTGTACAGATTGTAAACCTGGTCAAAGCCCGCGTTGAGCAGTCCGCCCAGCGAGAGGATGCCGTTGAGCACCATGATCGGAACAAGTCCGGGGATCGTGATATGCCAGGCTCTCTGAAAACGACTCGCGCCGTCAATGCACGCCGCCTCATACAAAGACGGGTCTATGCTGGTCAGCGCGGCCATATAAATAATCGTGCCGTAGCCGAATTCTTTCCATGTATCGGTGATAATCATCACCCAGGGAAATACCTTGGGTTCCCCGAGAAAATAAATGGGTTCCCCTCCAAGCGCCTTGATGATCTCATTGACAAAGCGGTCGCTCGGAGAAAGAAGGTTGATAAAAACACCGCTCAGGGCAACCCAGGAAACAAAATATGGCAGATAGATGACAGTCTGTATGGTGCGCTTGAAGCGGATCTGCTGCACCTCGTTGAGAAGCAGCGCCACAATAATCGGCACAATAAAACGGAAAACCAGTTTCATCGCGGACATGAAAACGGTGTTCCAGATTACTCTCGGAAAATTGGGATTGATAAACAGATACCTGAAATTCTCCAGTCCGATAAACGGAGAGCCAAAAATTCCGCGAGCAATGTCATAGCGCTGAAAAGCCATCACCAGCCCGAATAGCGGCCCATAGGAGTAAATGACAACCAATATCAGCGCGGGGATCATCATGATGTACAGCCCTTTATCAATCAGTAGGCCCTTTCTCCTCGCCTTTTTTGCCCGCATAATCTATTCCCGTCCTTTCAAAATGTTGCTGCGGGCTGTCTGGCTGGTTACAGAACAGCCCGCAGCTGGCTTTCTTACAGGAGTTATACGCTGTAAAACTTACTTACTGCTGTACCACTCGTTTACTTCCTGGATAATCTGTTCTCCGCCCATAGCCATCCAGGTTTCCACGAATTCGTCAAAGTCGTCGACCGGGCGGATGCCGGAAATGATTTCAACGATATACTGCTCCTCGAGCGTTTGCAGGTTGCCCCACTGCCGGACCATGGTGTCCGTCTGGTAGCCGGCCAGCTTCGAGACCAGATAGTTGTCATTGGCAAAGTAGCCGTTCATGATGCCGAACGCGGAATCATCCCCGTACCAGCTTCTCCACGCGGACCAGTCAGCGCCAGTAATCGGCTCGCCGGCTTCAATTTTGTCGAAGTAGCGCTTTGTAGAAGCATACTGCGATTCATCGTGCGGCGTTGTGAGATAGGAGGTGTCGTCATTGTCGATCGCCGCCGTCACATGAGGCTGAGAGTTAAAGTTCAGCATGGGATCGTTCCAGTACACGTAGAGCGGATTCTCCATCTGGAAGTCGAACTGCTCCTCCGCATCGGTCGCGGTGGAATGGAACTTTCTGGGCTGTGCGGTTTCCGGCTCCGCCGTCATGGCAGTGCTGTAGTTCAGCCATTTGAACAACAGCTCCGGATGCTCATAACCCTCGCGCACCGCGACCATCTTTCCGCTGGGATCGAGTGTCTGCACCTTCACGGGACCGTCAAGGTTTTCAGAGGGCAGCACCGGGTAGAGCAGCCAGTTCACCTGGTCTGTATCGTACAGCGTGCTCAGCGGCCAGCCGGCGATCCAGGAGTTTCCGATAATGACGCCGATTTTATTGCTGGTAAGCTGCTCCGCGACTGCGTTGCCGTCCAGCGAGGCAAAGGCCTGGTCAATGTAGCCGTTTGCGTAAAGATCCGCGTAAACAGCGAGGACCTCTTTAAATTCCGGCTGAATGGTGCCGTAGATCAGCGAGCCGTCGTCATCCTCCAGCCACACCCGCGGATATGCGCCCATTGCGTTTGCAATACCCGTCATATCGCAGAAGCCGTCGCCCAGAACCGTCTTGCCAAACGCCAGGCCCAGTCTGTTTTCCGGGTCCGCGTCTCGGAAAGCTTTGGCAATATTGATAACATCCTCAATCGTTTCAGGTTCGGGCAAGCCGGTTTCCTCCAGCCAGTCCTCCCGAATCCAGATCATGCGGACCTGCTGATAGTTGACGCCTTCCTGCGGAATTCCCATCAGCTTGCCGTCAATAGTGCCCCAATCCAGCACCTGCGGATCCCAGGAGATGTTCGTCTTGATGTAATCAGAGGCATAATCTTCATAATATTGCGTCAGTTCCTGAATTTTTCCGGCATCATTCAGTTTTTTGAACTGGCTGTAGCTGGAGAGGTTGAGAATATCCGGCAGGTCATTGGAAGAAATTGCAAGATTCAGTTTGGTGTCATACTGTTCGCCGGATTCCGCCTCCCACACAACCTCCACATCAATGTTGCGGTCTTCCAGAAGGGAACGAGTCCAGACATTCTCCGAATAGCTGTCTCCATCGGGGAAGGTGAGGGCCGCATTGGTGGGGATTGCCACCCGAACCGTCACCGGCTCATCGTAGGCGCCTGTCTGCCGCTCCTCCGGTGTTTGCTCAGCCGTCTGCGATGCGGAGCTGGAAGTATTGCCAGTGTCTGCGCTCGTTTCGGACGAACTGTTGTTATTACCGCCTGCGCATCCTCCAAGGAGCATCATCGCGACCAGCAGCAGCCCGAAGCTTCGTTTCGCATTTGTTTTCATAGTACAACCTCCTTATATATTCGCATATAGTTCTTACATTGCGAAATTGAATTCACAATGCTATTTACATTTTTATCAAGTTCTTTGTAACGATCAATGTCAAGTTTTTCCATGTGCTTTCAGTTTCTGCACCAAGATACGGCGATATTCGTATAAAATCACATGTTTCCGCCATCACACATATCAACACTTATCAAATAGATACAATTTTTGATATAAAATCAGGCCGTCAGAATGCGCGATGTCTTTTTCATCATAAAAATCCTCCTTACGTCATACGACAAAAGTTTCGGCGCTCATTGACAAAGTCCATAAAACCATTTTGTTTTGCCAATCTGTTTTATTGATTTCATCATACATCAAATACTTGATTTTATCAAGCAGTTTTTTCAAAAAATGTCTGGATTTTTTGAGTTATTTCTAATAAAAGGTTTTTTGGCACAAAAACCGTCATGTAATCCCGTTGACAAAGGACGATTTGCCCTGAACTGTGCTGACGTTTTTTATCATTTACTTGACAAACTACTTGACAAACATTGAAAAGCTCAGTATAATGAAAGCAAGAAGTTTTTTTCGCAAGGAGCGTTGCAGCATGACGCAGAATAAACGCACCACCATGAACGATATTGCAATGCGGCTCGGAATTTCCAAAAACTCCGTCTCGCTCGCCCTGAATGGAAAGGCGGGGGTGAGCGAGGAGCTGCGCAGGCGGATCATCGAGACAGCCGCAGAGATGGAATACGGAAGCTACTCCGCCCAAAGCACCAGCAAGTCCAAGGGGATCATGGTCATTGTCCCCGAATACCTGCAAAACGACACCTTTTTCTACGCCGACATCTTCTGGATGGTCGAGCGGGAAATCAAGCGGCACGGCTACCTCGCGCTGACGACCAGTGTCTCCCGGGAGTCCGAGCAGGGGCTGCTGCCGCCCGCCGTTCCGCGGGAGCTGGACATCCTGGGGCTGCTCCTCATCGGGGTGGTGAGCCGGGAGTACCTGCGGGTCCTCAAGAGCCTGGGCTTCCCCATTGTAACGGTGGATATCACCTATCCGAACAGCGGCCTGAATTCGATCAGCTCGGCGAACATCAGCGCCGCCCACATGGCGATCTCCTACCTGATTGAGCATGGCCACCGGGAAATCGGTTTTATCGGGCCGGTCTACACCGCGCAGAGCATCTTCGAGCGATGGTGCGGCTTCCGGCAGGCGCTGGTACAAAACCATCTGCACAACGACTCCGGCTACCACATTCTGGGCGAGCCGGACCGCTTTGAGCTGTTTGACACAACGGCGGTGCTCAAGCCCTATCTGGACCGGCTGTCGCGCTTTCCGACCGCCTGGTTCTGCGCCGGCGACCGGATCGCCATCTCTCTCATCAACCTGCTCTCCGAGCGCGGGCTGCGGGTGCCGGCGGATATCTCGGTGATCGGCTTTGACGATATCTCCATCTCCGGCCTCATCCGCCCCGGACTCACCACCATTCACATTAACCGCAAGCTGATGGGAAAGCTCGCGGTGCAGAAACTCATCGAAATCAGCTGCAATCCCCACTTTGAGCCTGTGGAACTGCACCTGCCCGGCACCATTGTCGTGCGGGATTCAGTCGCAGAGCCGGGGAGGCGGTAAAGGAGGAATCGTCCATGTTTTATTCCATTCTTCGTGAACCCGAGGCCGCCTTTGTGCGGACCGCGGAGGGAATTTTTCCCATGAAGCCCTGCGGCGCGGGGCGCTGGGAGTATCGGGGCCTGCTGGTCAGCTGCGAATTGCGCGGCGGCGGTCTGGAGGTCCTGCTCCACGAGAGCGCGCTGCCGGTCGAGGGCGTGCTGCTCCGCTGGAAGGAGGAAATCCGGGGTCGGAATCTGTTCCTCAACGACCACTGGGAGCGTTCCTACGGTGACCTGCAATGGGCGGCCATGCAGCCGGAGCGAATCTATCCCTGGTATTTTATGATGTACGACGGCGCCCGCACCCATGGCTACGGTGTGCGCACCGAACCGAACGCCATGTGCTTCTGGCAGGCGGATGAAAGCGGCATCGGCCTCTGGCTGGATGTCCGCAATGGCGGCGGCGGCCTCTCCCTCGCCGGGCGCACCCTGCGCGCCGCCACCGTCGTCGCCCGCGAGGGGAACGCGGAGGAGACGCCCTTCGCCGCAGCGAAAGCCTTCTGCCGGCTGATGTGCGTGCGGCCCATTGAACCCCGGCCCCTTGTGTACGGCGGAAACAACTGGTACTACAATTACGGCAACAGCTCGGATGGAGAGATCCTCGAACAGGCGAAGATCATCGCCGGCCTCGCGGGACAGAACCGCAACCGCCCCTTCATGGTGATCGACGACGGCTGGCAGATCTGCCACTCCGCCTCCTGCACCGGCGGCCCCTGGAGCGCGGGCAACTACAAATTCTCCCGCATGGCGGAACTGCCCGCCCAGATGGCCGGAATGGATGTCCGGGCCGGACTGTGGTTCCGCCCCCTTCTCACCTCGGAGGCGGTGCCGGACGAGGCGGTCCTCCCCAACAGCCGCTTTCTGGAGGGACTTCAGTACCAGCATCTGACCGGCCAGTTTCTGGATCCCACCTCCCCCTTTGTCCTCGACAGGCTGGCGGCCGATATGCGCCGCTTTGCGGAATGGGGGTTTGCCCTTGTCAAGCACGACTTCACGAGCTGTGACCTCTTCGGCCGGTGGGGGTTCCAGATGGGATGCGCCCTGACAAACGGCGGCTGGCACCTGCACGACCGGACCGTCACCAATGCCGAGGCGGTCAAAAAGCTGTACCACACCCTCCGCGATGCGGCGCCGGAGCTTCTCGTCATGGGCTGCAACACCTTCAGCCACCTGTCAGCCGGCGTGTTTGACCTCAGCCGGACCGGAGATGACACCAGCGGCCTCGAATGGGAGCGCACACGCAAAATGGGAATCAACACGCTCGCCTTCCGCCTGCCGCAGCACAACCTTTTCTACGCCGCCGACCCCGACTGCGTCGGCCTGACCCGCGCGGTGCCGTGGGAGCTCAACCGGCAGTGGCTCGAACTGATCGCCGGAACCGGCACCCCCCTCTTTGTCTCGGTCCAGCCCGACATGATGGGCAGCGAGCAGATGGACGCGGTCGCTGCGGCTTTCGCCAAAGCCGACCTTCCCGCCCCCGACGCCGAGCCGCTCGACTGGATGGAGACCACCTGTCCATCCCGCTGGCGGTTTGGGGAAACTGTCCGCGAGTTCAACTGGTACACCGAAAGCGGCGTCCGGATCTACAGCCAGATCTGACCGCCCCGCCCTGCCGGAGTCGCCTCCGGCGGGGTATTTTTGTGCGTTTCTCTTTTCTTTCCGGACAGAATGTGCTATACTGATATCATGCGTCCTGCATTATTTCAGAGGAGGAACCCCCATGAATTTAGCGGATTTGTTAAAAGAAGAACTGGAAAATACCGATGAAACCGGAAAACCCCGCCTGTCGGATGAGCTGTTCGCCCTGCTCACCCGATATGCGAATCAGGGGGACAACCAGCGGGACAACCTGCGCCGCGCGGAGGCGCTCGGCTTCGGCGGACGGGGCGTCATGATCGCGCCGGGCGCCATCGTCCGGGTGCGGAACCCGGAAAAAATCGGCGCGAACATTTTCATCGGACTGTACTGCTACATGAACGGCAGCGTGACGGTCGAGGACAACGTCCTCATCGGCCCGCACTGCTCCATCGCGGCGGGCAACCACAAATTTGACCCGCAGACCGGCTGGTTCAGCGCCCGCACCGAGCCGGACGGGGACGAGAGCATTGTCATCGGCGAAGGGAGCTGGCTCGCCTCGGGGGTGACGGTGACGGCCGGCGTCAAGCTCGGACGCCGCAATCTCGTCTGCGCCAATTCCGTTGTAACCCGGAGCACCCCGGACTACGCCATTCTGGCTGGCACCCCGGCCCGTCAGATCGGACACATCGACCCGGAAACGGGCGAGTACCATTGGAACAGGTGAGAATCCACCCGCAGAAAGGATGATTTTTCATGTTGACGCAGCAGAGAACAAGCGGCAGGCAGATTTTTCCCTCCCCCGCGGACGGCGCCCTGGTCGAAGAGACGCCGCCCGTCTTCTCCTTTCTGAAGGAGCGCGGCGAGGCCGTCTACACCGTCATTGTGCAGAATGAGGCGGGCGGGCCGGTCTATTCCGGTGAAACTACCCGCAACTACCTGGTGCCCGGGCAGATCCTGCCGCCCGGCCGCTACCGCTGGAACCTCCGCTGCGGCGGAGAGGAGCGCGGCTGGTGGAATTTCACCATCAGCGAGCATGCGGTTTCCCTCCCCCGGCCCACTGCGGACGAGGTCTGGGAGAAGGTCCCCACTGTCCGGCCGCGGCACCTCTTTTTCGCGGAGGACCTGGAGGCCATCCGCCGGGACAGGGCGGCGGAGCTTGACACCCTCCGGCGCAACATCGCCCTGGCGCTCTCCCGCCCGCTGCCCGAGCCGCCCTGTTTCCACTGCGATCCGCAGAAGCCGACTTACCGGGAATATTTCGGCGCCTACCGCGATTACTGCGACCGCGATCTGGTCGCCTGCGCGCTCGGCTGGGCCATTCTGGGAGATGAGGCGGCCGCCCGGAAGGCAAAAGCGCTCCTGCTGACCATCTGCAGCTGGAATCCCGCGGGGCCCTGTTCCCTCAACGCCCCCTGGTACGACGAGGTCGGCCTGAGCAACGCCCGCTGCCTGCCGGCCGTCTATGACCTGCTCTGCGGCATTTTAAACGAGGAGGAGCGCTATCTCGCGGAGCAGACCATCCTGGCCTACGCCGCTCAGTGCGAGGAACGGCTGCAAAAACTCGATTTTACGCAAAACCCCGGGGATTCCCACGCCGGACGGATCCCGGCCTATATGGGCGAAGCGGCGCTGGTCCTCAAAGGCAGCCCCTATGCCAGCGAGGATCTCCTCAAGCGCTGGCTGCGTCTGGCGCTGGAGATTTACGGCGGCATCTTTCCCTTCTTCGGCTGCGAGGATGGCGGCTGGGCCGAAGGGCCGTTTTACGCGAGCAGTTACACCCGGTGGTATCTGCCCTTTTTCCTGGCGGTTGAGCGGTTTTCGGGATTCCGGCTGCTGGACCGGCCTTTCTACCAGCGGGTGAGCCAGTTTTTTCTGCACTTCGCGCTGCCCTGCCGGGAAAATCATCGCTTCTGCGACGGCTACTGGTGCGGCAGCGAGGACCCGGAGTGGCCAGGCTTTTTCGCACAGAACCCTTTCCGGATCTACGGCGAGCGCTTCGGTCCGGCACCCGCGCGGGAGTGGGCAAAAAAGTGCGCTGCGCCCGAAATTTTCAAGCTTCACCTGCTTGACGTCTTCCTCCCGGCCGGGGACCCGCCCGCCGCGCATCTGACCGGGGAGGCGGAGAATCTGGCAGTTTTCCCGAAGGCGGGCTTCGCGAGCTGCCAGACAAATCCTGCCGACCAGGCGCAGAATACCGCCCTGCTCATCCGCGCCAGCCGCTATGGCGCGGTGAGCCACCAGCACGCCGACCAGGGATCCTTTGCCCTCATCCGCAACAACGTGACCCTGATCTCCCCTTCGGGCTATTTCGGGTGGAAATGGGGCACCAATCATCACCGCCTCTGGACCAGGACAACCCGCGCCCACAACTGCATTCTGGTGGACGGAACCGGTCAGGAAGACGGCGGATTCCGCGCGGCAGGCCGCTTTACAGGCTGGGAGCGGCAAGCAGACGGATGCTTCCGGATCGAGGCCGACCTCACCGCCGCGTATCCGATGCTCTCGCGCTGCCGCCGGACCTGGCTGCTGGACGAAAAGAAGCTGGTTGTCGAGGACGAAATTCTCGCCGAAGAACCGCATGAAATTTCCTGGCTGCTGCACAGCCTGAGTGAGCCGGAACGGATGCCGGACGGCTCTGTCCGCATCGCGCGCAAGGGGGAGGCGGTCCGCATTCTCCCGGACCCCGCCTTTTGTGGCGAGGCCGGCATCAGCGGCGAATTCGGAGTGGACCTGAATGACGGAGTGGAGGAAAAAGTCCGGGTTTCCATGCCGCAGCAGTTCCACATCACCTTTCGCACCGAAAAACAGAAGACGCACCGCATCCGGGTGATTTTCGAGCTGGAAAACTGACGGCGCGGCGGTACGTCCCGAACAGACCGCCGGAACCGGCCCGTCCAGCCCCGCTTTTCCCCTGTCCGGCGCCGCCCGGGCTGCTTCGGCAGTCCGGGCGTTTTTCTTTCGCACAGCCGGGCGCTCACACCCCAGCCGCTGTCAGCCTTGCGGCGATGACGGTGATGTCGTCGCCGCGGCCCTGCTGGCGGTATTTTGCCAGCTCCGCCAGCCGCCCGGCGATAGTGCGGGCCGGCTGGCCGCTGACAGCCGCGATCTCCTCGGCCATCCAATCGTCCGAGATGGGCAGTGCGCCATCGGTGACCATGACGATGAGATCTCCCTCCCGCAGCTGGACGCGATGCCGGTCGTACTCGACTCCCTGCAAAATGCCGACCGGCAGCGAGGTGCCCCTGACCGCCGCTGCCCGTCCCTCGCGGCAGAGGAAAGAGCTGGCGCCGCCCGCCTTCAAAAACTCGGCTGTGCCGGTGTAAAGGTCGATGCAGCCGATATCGAGAGTGGCGAGCGACTCATCCCCCGCCTTGACCAGGAGGGCCGAATTGATGAACCGCAGCGCTGCGTCAAAGCGGAATCCCGCCTTGATGAGCTTCAGAACAAAATTGCAGGTCATGATGGAATCGACCGCCGCCCGGCCGCCGCTGCCCATGCCGTCGCTCAGGATGATGTGCGCATAGCCGCGCGGATCGGCGAAATATTCGTAGCTGTCGCCGCAGACGGTGCTGTCTCCGGCGTTTTTCTGGCAGGCGGCAAATTCGAGGGTGTATTTCGCCTTTTCAAAAAAACAGACGCGGACAATCTCTCCGGCGGAAACAACACAGGGCAGGTCAAAGGGGCGCTCCAACAGCTCGGAAAGCTGTTCCGCCAGAATCCCCCGCTCGGAGCGGAGGGGGCTTTTCCGGTAAAGCTCGACCCGCATCCGCCCGTACCGGTCAGCGACGCAGAATACCCGGTCCGCCTCTTCCCCGATTTCAGAGAGAAATTCCTCAACCTTCCGGGCGGCCACGTGGTCGGAAAGCTCCCCCTCGCTGAGGTCGCGGCCGACGTCCTCCAGCAGCTCGGCCACCCCCTCAAGCTGCTCCATCGCGACTTGCTTGGCTCTGAGCACCTTGCGACCGGCATTTTCGCGGGAGATGTACTCGTGGTAGCAGCCGTTCAGATTGCGGACCAGTTCGTCGGTCTTGGGACATTTGCTCGCAAAGAAGTGGGGCAGGTCTTCCTTATAAATCTGCCCATGTTCCCGCAAGAGAGGGGTCAGTCGCTGAAAAGCGTCGGTCGTCTGGCTGAAAGCGGTCTCCCAGCAGAACATCTTGAGCCCGCAGCGGCGGCAGACCCGCTC
>CALXIG010000088.1 GCA_944388305.1 uncultured Clostridia bacterium | reverse complement strand
ATCCGGGTAATTCCCGAGAAAAACGTGCTCAATCAGGCCTACGACCACATCCGCGTCGAAATTGTCAACAACAGTCCGTATCCATTTTCCTGGTTCTACGAGTACAATCTTTTCGAGGAAGTAAAAGGGGAATATGTCTTGATCGATGGCGACGGGGACGGCATTACGGAAAAGAGAGCGGAAGACGCGGCGAGAGAAGTTGCCGGCAGCGGCGAAACGGTGAACGACAGGCTCTATCTGGGGCAAATTCTGGACGGAGGCTACGCCCGCACCGGGAAATACAAATTGGAGATCCCGATTAACCGGGAGGTGTCCGAAGAAGTACTGTTTGAGATCACAGATCAGTACATCCCGCTGGACACCGGCCTCTCTATCCGGATGGAATCCGGCGTGTACCATGCGGACAGCAGCGAGGCGTTTCGCTATTTTGTCCGGAATGACACAGCGGAAACGGTAGAAATTGCTCTGGCAGTTCATGTCGCCCGCCGGGAGGATGGAAAATGGACGCGCCTTTCTCCCTCCGAGGACTATCTGGAAGCCCACGGCAGCGCCTCCCTGTGGTCAGAAAACTGTGAACCGCACACCGAGTGGGAAGGGCAATTTCAGCTGAGTCTGGCCGGTATGCTGGATGAGGCGCTTGTGCCGGGAAAATACCGGTTGGAAAAGCAGATACTCTTTGACTGGTATTTTTATGAATTTGAAGTGGTGTAGGGAGAAACCTGCAGGCGTTTTCAGCACCGCAAAAGCCTGGAATCCGACGCAAAAAGCAGGGGACGGCAGCGCTGTCCCCTGCTTTCCTGTTTTCTGCGCCGCCCTCCCCTGTTTCCGGGAAAACTCCGGACAAAGTCAGCGGAACATGACCTTCCAGAAGTACATTGCGCTGCGGGAAAAGCTGTCCCCGGTAAAAAACCGCTCAAAGGCCGCCAGCAGCTTGTCGTTGGTCTCCGGCGCGTCGACAATCCGCCGCGCGAGGTCCACATTGTCGGTGATGATGCCATCCACGTGCATCTGCGCGAAGCGTTCCATACCGGCGTCGTCGTTGACCGTCCAGACATACAACCGCTTGCCGCTGTCGTGCAGGCCCCGCACCATGGCTTCGGTGACGGAGTCCTGCCGGACGCTGAAAAAATCGGCGTCCTCCAGGTCGTAAAACCGGCCATAGGCCATCGAAAGAATGTAGCCGGTCACAAGGTCCGGGTCAGCCTCCTTGACGCGCCGCAGGACCTGATACTGCTGGGAGGTGATGACACAGGCGTCTGTCATCCCGCAGTCGCGGATCAGCGCGGCGACCTGCGCCTCCAGGCCCTCCTCCCGGCCAGTCGACTTGAGCTCGATGTTGAGCCGCAGGCCGTTCTCCCGGGCAAAGGTGAGCGCTTCCTCCAAAGTCGGGACCGGCTCTCCGGCAAAATCCGGCGCGTACCAGCTCCCGGCCTCCATTTCGCGCACATCGGAAAAGGTAGTCTCCCACACATAGCGGTTGACGCCGGCTGTCCGCCGGAAATTGTTGTCGTGCAGCAGGATGAGGCTGCCGTCCGCAAGCTGCTGGACATCCAGCTCGATCATGTCCGCCCGGTCCTCAAGGGCCAGCCGGAAGGCGGCCATGGTGTTTTCCGGCGCGTCTTTGGAATCTCCGCGGTGCGCGATGACCAGCGGCTCGGAGAGCTCCTCCAGCGTGGCGAAGCTGCCGCGGGAAACCGAGGGGAAGAGGTATCCTATGTTGAAGATGGAGAGGGCGAGCAGCGTCAGCGCCAGCCCCCGCCGGGCCCGGGAGGTGAGCGCCTTCCCACGCGGCAGATTCAGCGCGCGCAGCGGCACAGTGCGCTCCCCTCTCTCCCGCTTCCAGCGCAGGTAGAGCTGACTGATGGCGATGCCGCAGGCGGGCATGGCGGCGCAGAGCCCCAGCAGCACCACCCCGGCGTTGCACCAGTGGAACAGATCGAGAAAAAGGAACATGCCAATCGTCCCGGGCACAAAGCGCTTGGACAGCAGCAGCGCCGCCCCCAGAAAGAGCAGGTAAAGCAGCAGGCCGCCCGCCATCAGCGTCCCCTGCCAGAGAAGCAGCATCCCGGCAGTCCGCAGCATCCGCCCTTTTTGCAGCGCGGCACTTGAACGGCGCGCCTGGGGGAAGCTCTGCCCCTCGACGCTGAAAAAGCAGAGACTGAACACCCACCGGAGGGAGAGCAGAAAGAGCAGAAACAGCCCCGCCAGCGCAATCAGAAGCAGCCACCAGTGCCCCCGGATATAGCCGGTGACGGCATCCGGCACTCGGACCGTCGCCGCGTAGGCCAGAATCAGCGGGAGGATGGTCAGCGGCACGACCGCCACCAGAAAGGGAATCATCCAGAAATTGCGCGGCCGAAGCAGCCGCACCGCGCACCGCGCGCCCGCTGTAAAAATCTGCCGGGCTGCCATCCGGCGCCCCTGCGCCGCCGCGTAAAAATACAGGGTGAGTCCAGCCAGTTCGATCAGGCTGTAGGCGCCCCAGGCCGTTACCGCCCCCACTGTAAACAGAATGCCGGCGGGATGGGAAGCATACCGCCCCAGGTTTTCGTTGCTCAGGTAGGTGAGTCCGCTCAAACGGATGGAGAGATTGAAGAGGGAGAGGGCGGTGGGCAGAAAAACGCCGATTGCGGCCAGCTTGTAAAAAATCTCAAACCGCAGCAGGCCGCGCCCATGCTTCAGCAGGCCGAAATTCTCCCGAAAAAACGAACGCACCCGTCCGCCCCCTTTCTCCTCCCGGTTTTCCGGCGTTTTATCCCCGCTCCCGCTGCGCGGCCGGATCGCTGTACTGGTAGAGGCTGCATTTCATCATGCCGTTGTAGAGCTTTCTGCGTCTGGTCGCGCGGCGGCCGAAGTACTGCTCAAACTTCTCGTCCGGCGTAATCACCGCGTAGCGGAAACCGTCGCGTTTCGGCATGACCTGTCCCATTTCGCGGTAGATCCGCCGCGCCTGTTCCACATCCAGCAGCCGCTCCCCGTAAGGCGGATTGGTGACGATCAGGCCGGCGTCGGTCACCGTGCGGAATTCCCGGACCGGCCGGATGCGGATGCGCACCCGCGGCGCGACACCGGCTTTGTTGGCGTTATACAAAGCGAGTTCGACCGCTTCCGGGTCGATGTCGCTGCCGTATCCCGCAAATTTCGCATCCCGGCGCACCAGGTCGAGGCCGCGCGTGCGTTCCTCCGACCAGACCCCGGCCGGAATGCAGTCCCAGTTCTGGGCGGCGAACCGGCGGCTGATGCCGGCGGGGATATTCAGAGCTTTCAGCGCCCCTTCGATCAGAAAGGTCCCGGACCCGCAGAATGGGTCGTAAAGAACGGTGTCCCTCCGCAGCCCGGCGACGTCGAGAATACCGGCCGCCAACGTCTCCTTGATCGGCGCCTCCCTGCCGTTTTTGCGGTAGCCGCGCTTGTGCAGCCCCGCGCCGGAAGTGTCCAGACAGATGCTGACCCGGTCTCTGAGGATGGTGAACTGAATCTGGTGGACGGCGCCGGTCTCCTCGAACCAGCTCACACCGTATTTTTCGCGCAGCCGCTCGACCGCCGCCTTTTTGATGATGGACTGGCAGTCGGGGATGCTGTGGAGCTGGGAATGCACCGACCTTCCTTTCACCGGAAAGGCGTCGTGGAGACCGATAAATTCCTCGAAGGGCAGCGCGCGCACCTGGTCAAACAGCTCTGCAAACGAGCGCGCCTCGAATTCTCCCAGGCAGAGAAGGACCCGTTCCGCCGTCCGCAGGTTGAGATTGGCCCGCGCCAGGATGTCAAAACCGCCTGAGAAGGCGACCCGCCCGTCCGAAGCGGCGACATTTTCCGCACCCATCCGCTTCAGTTCGCCCGCGAGGACGCTCTCCAGCCCGAAATGACAGGGTGCGATGTACTGATAGGTCATAGGATACTCCTTTCCAAAGCCTCTATCGTCAATGATTCAAAAAGCCCCATCCTTCTCGCGCGGAGAGGGGTGGGGCTTCCACTGTCAAAATTGCGCGGCCCTTAAGCCTGCGGCAGTTTTTTGCGGCGCTGCACCTTGGCCGGTTCCTTGCCCTCGACGACCTCGGGGGTGATGATTACCCGCGCGATGCTCTCATCCGAGGGCACCATGTACATCAGGTTCAGCAGAGTTTCCTCCATAATATTGCGGAGGCCGCGCGCGCCGGTCTTGCGGGACATCGCCTCCCGCGCGACGGCGTGCATGGTGCTGTCGTCCATGACCAGCTCGACGCCGTCCAGCCCGAACATGGCGCTGTACTGCCGGTACAGGGAATTTTTCGGCTCGGTGAGGATGCGGACGAGCTGGTCCTCATCCAAATCCTCCAGCGTGGTAATGACCGGCAGGCGCCCGACCAGTTCGGGAATCAGGCCGAAGCGGACGAGATCCTGCGGGATAATCTGCTTGAGAAGCTCGTTTTTGCTTTTGTCGTCCTTTTTCTTGACGTCGCCGTTGAAGCCCATCGTCGAAGAATCCATCCGCTTGCCGATGATCTTGTCGATCCCCTCAAAAGCGCCGCCGCAGATAAAGAGGATATCCTTGGTGTCCAGCTGGATGAACTCCTGATGCGGGTGCTTGCGCCCGCCCTGCGGCGGGACGTTGGCGACCGTCCCCTCCAGGATCTTCAAAAGCGCCTGCTGGACGCCTTCCCCGCTCACATCGCGGGTGATAGACGGATTTTCGGACTTGCGGGAGATCTTGTCGATCTCGTCAATGTAAATGATGCCCCGCTCCGCCGCCTCGACGTCGTAGTCCGCTGCCTGGATCAGCCGCACCAGGACGTTTTCCACGTCGTCGCCGACATAGCCCGCCTCGGTGAGGGTTGTCGCGTCCGCGATGGCAAAGGGGACGTTCAGCACCCGGGCGAGGGTTCTGGCGAGTTCGGTTTTTCCGACGCCGGTCGGGCCAAGCATCAGCACATTGCTCTTTTGCAGCACGACATTTTCATCGTCCACATCCATAAAAATTCGCTTATAGTGGTTGTAAACCGCGACCGAGAGGGCAATCTTGGCCTTATCCTGTCCCACGACATATTCATCGAGCACAGCTTTGATCTCGACCGGCTTCAGGAGGTTGATCTCGCTGCCGGCATAGCCGCCGTTCTGGGAGCGGCGCGCACCCGCCGGCGCAAAGAGCCCTTCTTCGACCAGCATGTCGTAGCAGAGGCCGACGCATTCGTCGCAGATATAGGCGTTGGTGGAGTGAATCATCCGGTGGACGCTGCGCTCCGGCTTGCCGCAGAAGCTGCAGCAGATTTCCTTGTTACCTGGCATATCCTCGTTTATCTCCCTTCAATCCGCCGGATATCAGCGGTGGGTAAAAATCTGGTCGATCAGGCCGTATTCCAGCGCCTCCTCGGCGGTCATGAAGTTGTCGCGCTCGCAGTCGGCGGCGACCTTTTCGAGCGGCTGCCCGGTGTTCTCCGACAGAATGCGGTTGAGGCGGCCCTTGACCAGTTCCAGGCGCTTCAGGTGAAGGGCCATATCGGTAATCTGTCCCTGGGTGCCCGCGGAAGGCTGGTGGATCATGATCTCGCTGTTAGGGAGGGCAATGCGCTTGCCCTTCGTCCCGCTGGAGAGCAGGAATGCGCCCATCGAAGCCGCCATGCCGACGCAGATGGTTGAGACGTCGCACTTGATAAACTGCATGGTGTCGTAAATTGCCATGCCGGCAGTCACCGAACCGCCGGGGCTGTTGATGTAGAGGCTGATGTCCTTGTCGGGGTCCTGGCTCTCCAGGTAGAGGAGCTGCGCCACTACCAGGGAGGCGGAGGTATCGTTGACCTCCTCGCAGAGCATGATGATGCGGTCATTCAGCAGGCGGGAAAAGATGTCGTAGGAGCGCTCGCCGCGGCTGGTCTGCTCCACAACCATTGGCACTAAACTCATAAAAGAAGACCTCCATTTCAAAAAGTGGCAGAAATACATACAACTATCAAGCGGCGCCGTTTCCAACTGTCCCGCTCAATAGCTGTACGCAACCGTTATGCTTCGGATTCGGCTTTGCTACAAAGTCGGTCATCTTTCAGTATAGACCGGAAACATGAACGCAAATCGTCCGATCTGCAACCTTTTCGTAAATTGACGCGCAATTACTCGGCGACCGCGCTGTCACGGATGAGGTCAATCGCCTTGTTGGAGGCGATATCCTTCGCGACATCGGCGGAGGGGATGATCTCCTTGAGCTTTTCCACATCCATCTTGTAGCCTTCGGCCAGACGGGTGTATTCCTGATTGATCTCGTCCTCAGTGGCTTCGATCTTTTCGAGTTCAACGATCTTTTCGAGGGCGAGCCGGACCTTGACCCGGCGCTCCGCCTGGGCCGCGAAGGTCTTGCGGAAGGAATCCTTGTTCATGCCGGTGTACTGGAGATACATGTCGAGCTGGAGGCCCTGCTGGTTTAAGCGGTACTCAAAGTCGCGGATCATCTCATCGATCTGAACCTCGTACATTTCCTCGGGGATCTCGCCCTCGAGATTTTCGATTACGGCGTCGATGAGCTTGTTCTCAAAAGCGTCGGCGGCGGCCTTCTCGTTGGACTCGGCCTGACGCTTGCGGATGTCGTCTTTCAGAGCGTCGAGGGTGTCGAACTCGCTGACATCCTTGGCGAACTCGTCATCCGCCTCGGGAAGCTCCTTGGCGTTGATCTCATGCAGAACGACCTTGAAGACAGCAGGTTTGCCCTTGAGGTTTTCCGCGTGGTACTCTTCGGGGAAGGTGACGTTGACGTCGAAGGCATCGCCGGTGTTGTGGCCGACGATCTGGTCCTCAAATCCGGGAATGAACTGGCCGGAGCCGAGGGTGAGGCTGAATTTTTCGGCCTTGCCGCCTTCAAAAGCGGTGCCGTCGACGAAGCCCTCGAAGTCGATAATAACGGTGTCGCCGTTCTCAGCCGCGCGGTCCTCCACGGTGATGGTGCGGGCATTGCGGTTGCGCAGCCGCTCGATTTCGGCGTTCACATCCTCATCAGTCACTTCCTTGACCTCTTTGGAGGCCTTGATGCCCTTGTAGTTTTTAACGGAGACCTCGGGCTTGGTGGTGCAGACGACCTTGAGGGTCACGCCGTTTTCCTTGGAAATTTCGGTCACATCGGCGGTGGGGGGGCAGACGATCTCGAGGCCGGCCTCGGTCACAGCGCCGGAAACGGTCTCGGGATAGAGGTCGTTGACCGCCTCTTCAAAGAAGAAACCCTCGCCGTACAGCTTTTCGATGACCTTGCGGGGCGCCTTGCCCTTGCGGAAGCCGGGAATTTCGATTCTCTTGACCCGTTTGCGGTACACCTTTTCGCAGGCCTTGTCAAAATCCTCCGCGGAAATCTTGATTTCCAGTTCCACCTTATTGGTGGCGACGTTGTTCTTGGATACTAAGCTCATGAAACATCCTCCTGTTATTCCGTCCAAATCCCGAAATCCGGTCTTCGGATACATTTTTGAAAGCAATAGGGCTACAATAGCTTTTCAGACCTTACTATTATAGCACAATTCGCGTCTGTTTGCTACCATTTCTCTCTTTTTTTTGGTTTTCCACGACTTAACCGATTTTTTTTGGCGCAAATTGGAGATAATCACAAGAAACGAGGCGGAAATCAATACCAATCCGCTCCCCGTTGATGGCGTACCCCCTGGAATAGCCGTGGATGTGCCCGTAATAGACCTGCCTGATCCCGTACTCATGCAGAACCTCGAGGATCTCGTAGCACTCCCCCGAACCGTAAACCGGCGGGTAGTGCAGAAAGACAATCGGTTCCCCGCCCAGCTTTTTTCCCGCCTCCAGGGAAAGGCGGAGGCGGCCGCACTCCCGCAGCAGGACCTTTCGGTCGTTCTGGTCGTTCATCCAGCCGCGGGTGCCGCAGAGACAGTACTTTCCGTAGGAATACGCGTTGTTGAAAAGGATGTGCAGGGTGGAAAATCCGTTGTCTGCAAAGAATTTCTCCACCTTGGTCCTGGTGGAGAACCAGAGGTCGTGGTTTCCTTTGAGCAGGATCTTCTGCCCGGGCAGCCGGTCGAGAAAGGCGAAATCCGCCCGGCTCTCCGCAATATCCAGCCCCCAGGAGATGTCCCCCGCGATCACCACGGTGTCCTCCGGCCGGACGGCGGCGCGCCAGTTCTGTTCCAGACGCTCCACGTAGTTTTCCCAGCCCGGAAAAATATCCATCGGCTTCTCCACACCAAGCGAGAGGTGGAGATCCGCAATCGCAAATAAACTCATGCCGCACCCTTTCCGTTTTTTATTAAAGAGCGTGTTCCGGCGGAATAATCCGCCGGGAATCTGCCAAACTAACAAGCGGAGGGAAACCTCCCCGCCGGGTCCCGCGGAAAGCAGGTTTCCCGTTTTCCGCCTGTTCCGGCTTCTTCATTCTTCCAATCCAACAAAACCGGCGAAAGCCAAAGGAGGCCACGTTATGTCCACAATCGGTCAGAACAAACCCGTCATTTCCTGCGTGGAGTGCGATGCCGTCAACTGCATCCACAACAATCACGAGAACTGCTGCACCGCGAGAAACATCAAAATCGGCACCCATTCCGCCTGCACCTGTTCCGAAACCGTCTGCCAGAGTTTTCAGACAAAGTAAATTTCCGCTGGAAAACGGTCCAGAAACCTGTCGGAAGGGGCAGGCGACTGCCCCGGATTCCTGCCGGTGTCTGGCGGGGGGATTCCCCCATCCGCAGCACCTGTTGACAAAAATTTTCCGACAAAAGACAAACACCCAGAAGCTTTGGGAGCGCCGCGGAAGGTTGGGGTCCGCGAAGCTCCAGCGCAGCCGGAACGGGCTGCGCGTTTTTATTTTCCGCAAAAATGCCTCAGTCCAGCATCGCGAGGACGGCGGAAACCATCTCGTCCCGCGCGACGCTGCCGGTAAAGCGCACCTTCTTGTCGCGCAGGGCGAGCAGCGAGGCGGGGGGAACGGTGCCGGTCAGCTTCGCGAGCAGCTCCATCTGGGCAAAATCATCCGCCGGGAGGGCGTTCGCGGTAATGGCCGCCAGCACGTCGGCGGTAAATTTGTAAGGCGAGGCGGTCGAGGCGATAATCGTCTTGCGCAGGTCGCCGCTCTCCCGGCGGTAATCGGCGTTGACCTTGACTGCGACGGCGGTGTGGGTGTCGCAGAGGTAACCATACTCCCGAAAGATCCGGCCGATCGTCTCAGCCGTCTGCGCGTCGTCGCAGCTTCCGCCCGCGAAATTGGCCCGCAGGCACTCGAGCACCTTCGGCGTGACGGCGTACCGGCCCTCGCGGGAAAGCGCCCCGAACCACTCGCGGATGAGCGCCTCGTCCTCCCCGCTCAGATCATAGAGCAGCCGCTCCAGGTTGGAGGAGATGAGGATATCCATCGACGGAGAACTCGTGGTGTAAAACTCCCGGTTGCGGTCGTAGACGCCGGTTTCGATAAAATCAGTCAGGACCCGGTTGCGGTTGGAGGCGCAGATGAGCTTTCCAATGGGCAGGCCCATCTTTTTGGCGTAATAGGCGGCGAGAATGTTGCCGAAGTTTCCGGTCGGAACGGCGATGTTGACGACCTCTCCGAGCCGGATCTCCCCCTGCTCCGCCAGAGCGGTATAGGCTGCGATGTAGTAGACGATCTGCGGCGCCAGCCGGCCCCAGTTGATCGAATTCGCCGAGGAGAATTTCTGGTTGTTCGCCGCGAGCTTGGCGAGGATGGCCGGATCGGTGAAAATCTTTTTGACCCCGGTCTGGGCGTCGTCGAAGTTGCCGCGGATGGCACAGACCGAGACATTTCCTCCCTCCTGGGTGGTCATCTGCCGCTTCTGCATGTTGCTGACCCCGTTTTCGGGGTAGAAGACAAGCATCCGGGTGCCGGGCACGTCCCGGAAGCCTTCGAGGGCGGCCTTGCCGGTGTCGCCGGAAGTGGCGACGAGGACGACAATCTCCCTGCCCGGCTCGGTTTTGGCCGCCGAGACAGTCAGCAGGCGGGGCAGGAGCTGGAGCGCCATGTCCTTAAAAGCGCAGGTCGGCCCGTGCCACAGCTCGAGGAGGTAGTCGCGCTCCCCGACTCTGGAAATCCCGGCGATATTTTCCGTATCAAACTTTTCGGAAGTATAGGCGTTTCGGACGCAGTCTGCGAGCTCCTCTGCGGTAAAATCGGTCAGAAATTCGCCCAAAACCGCCTCTGCTTTCTGCGCGTAGGTCATCCCCATCATTGCCTGCAATTTTTCGGCGGTCAGCTCGGGCAGCGTCTCCGGGACGAAAAGTCCCCCTTCGGCAGAAATTCCCCACGCGATCGCTTCGGCCGCCGTCACCCGGCAGGAACGGTCTCTGGTGCTGTGGTAGTACATCGTGAAACTCTCCTTTTGTGGATTTTCCTTACAGTCCGGACAATCAGGCCAGATTTTCCCGGAAGAACCGCTCCGCGTTGCGGAAGGTGATCTTTTCGACAAACTCCGGGTCAAAATGCTTGAGCAGGTTCTGATGCCAGTCCGGGATCTTTTCGATCCGGTCGAGCCGCGAGGGCATCGCCGCTCCATCGAAATCGCTGCCCACCGCGATACAGTCTTCGCCGCCCAGCGCGATAATCCGGCGGATGTGCGCGCGCAATTCCTGGAAGGTCGCATCGCTCTCCCCATTGATGAAAATCGGGAAGAAGTTGATGCCGATCAGCCCCCGGCGCCGGACGATCTCCTCAATCTGAAGGTCGTCGAGATTGCGCCGGTTGGGGCAAATCTCGAAGCAGTTGGAGTGGGTCGCGATAAAGGGCCGCTCAGCGACCTCACAGAGGTCCCAGAAGCCCAGCGTGTTGAGGTGGGAGACGTCGATCACGATCCGGTTTTTCTCCAGCTCGCGGACCGCCTCCCGGCCGAACGCGGTCAGGCCCTGCTCGCTGTGGACGCCGCCGGCCAGCTCGTTTTCCCCGTTCCAGACGAGGGAAAAGACCCTGACCCCCATTTGGGCGAACTCCTCGATGCGCTCAAGCTTGCCGCCGATGGCGGCGCCGTTCTCGACGGTCAGCATGGCGTTGCAGACGCCCTCCCGGATGTTTTCCTTGTCAAAGGGGACGATCCGCTCATCCGAGGCGAGCGCCTTCTGCAAAATATCCGCCTGCGCCAGAAATTCGCGATATGCCCTGACTCCCCGCTTTTCGTCGTCAATGAAAACCGCAAAAGCCTGCACCCACTGGTCGAACAGCAGGCCCCGCTCGACCGACAGTGCGCCGTCGTTGCCAAAAAGGCCCTGTTTTCTGCTTTTGCACCGGCTCAAGGTGTCACAATGCAAATCAAAATGCCGCATACTCCCTGCCTCCGTTTCTTTCGTCCGGCGCGAACGCGTTCGGAATCTGCCCGATCGAGAGGACCGAACCGTCCGCCGGGGATATCATGACCTCTATCACATCGAATCGGGGCTGCGCCTCCGATGGATGCTCCTGCATGTACTGAACCGCCGCCCGGATGAGCCGCCGCTGCTTGGCCGGCGTCACCGCCTCGGCGGGACGGGAAAGCTGCGGGTCGTCCGCCCGCCGCGCCTTGACCTCGCAGAAAGCGGTTACGCCGTCCTTTTGGGCGACAAGGTCGATCTCGCCGCCCAGACAGCGGTAATTGCGGTCCAGCAGCAGGTAGCCGCGCTCCGCCAGAAAGCGGGCGGCCGCCTCCTCCCCCGCCAGTCCGCTGCGGAGGGCGGGCGTCTCGCCGCGTTCCGCGAGGTATTTTTTAAGGAAGCTCCGCCGGTGGACCGGGGACGGCCCGTATTCATCCAGGCGGGCATAATGTTCCTTTGTCCCGTAGCCTTTGTGCTTTTCAAAGGCGTACTGAGGGTATGCCTCCGCCAGCTCCCGCATACTCCGGTCCCGCGCCACCTTGGCGAGGATGGAGGCCGCCGCGATGGAGGCGGAGGTCGCGTCCCCCTTGACGAGGCAGCGGGAGGGGACAGAGAGCTGCGGATTGCGGTTTCCGTCGACCAGAGCGAGCGCCGGCCGCCGGTCCAGTCCCTCGACCGCACGCCGCATGGCGAGAAAGGTCGCCTGCAAAATATTCAGCCGGTCGATCTCTTCGGCCGAGGCCGAGGCGATGCAGAAACTCACCGCCCGGGCAGTGATCTCGTCAAAGAGGACCTCCCGCTTTTTTTCGGTCAGCTTTTTGGAGTCGTTGATGCCGGAAATCTCCTCGCCGAGCGGCAAAATCACCGCCGCCGCGTAGACGTCGCCGGCCAGCGGTCCGCGGCCCGCCTCATCCACTCCGCAGAAAGGGGGAAGTTCCAGGCTCCGGTCGTATTCATAAAGGGTCATGCCTCCGCCTCCTTCCGCGGCGGCGCCTCCAGAGAGAGCCGCCCGAGTTTGCCGCCCCGGTACTCATCGAGCAGCATGGCGGCCGCCCGCAGGGTGTCGACCTCGCCGCCGCTCACCAGCATTCCGCGCTTCCGGCCGACCAGTTCAAGCAGCTCGTAGTCCTCCCGACCGGCGGTGTCGGCCGGGGTCAGGCGGTAACGGGATTCCAGCAGGGACGGATACTCCTCCCTGAGCCAGCCGAGCAGCCGGACCGCCAGCAGCTCCACATCCACGACCTGGTCTCTGACCGCGCCGGTGAAGGCGAGCTTCTCCCCGACCGCGGGGTCCTCAAATTTGGGCCAGAGCACGCCGGGGGTGTCCATCAGGTCGACATCCTTGGCGACGGCAACCCACTGCTTGCCGGTCGTCACGCCGGGACGGTCTTCCACGCGGGTGCGCTTTTCCCTTGCGACCCGGTTGATGAAGGAGGACTTCCCGACGTTCGGGATTCCCACGATCATCATGCGCAGAGGCCGCCCCGCCATTCCCTTGCGGGCGAGCCGCTCGGTGACGTCGGCGAGGATTTCCCGCACCGCGGGGAGAAACTGTCCGACCCCCCTGCCGCTGCGGGCGTCCACCGCGATGGCCGGAACGCCGCATTCCGCGTAATACCGCAGCCAGCGCGCCGTAATATTCGGGTCGGCGGCGTCGCACTTGTTGAGGACAAGCAGCCGCCGCTTGCCGCCCACCCATTTATCCAGTTCCGGGTTGCGGGAGCTCTGCGGGATACGGGCGTCGGTGATTTCCACGATCAGGTCGACCAGTTTCACCTGGTCCTGAATGAGCCGCCGGGTTTTGGCCATGTGGCCCGGGAACCACTGAATATTCGGTGTCTGTGCCATAGCGCCTCCTTCAGTCAATCGGGCCGATCTGGCTGAGCGGCAGCAGGCGGAACAGCACTCTGCCGAGGATTTCCTCCTCCTGCACCATGCCGATGTCGGCAAAGCGGCTGTCGGTGGAGTGGTTGCGGTTGTCTCCCATCACGAAGACGCAGCCTTCCGGCACCGTCACAGGGTAATCCTGATCGCCGCGGTGCAGCCCGTCGATCGTCTCGGCGATGTAGGGCTCGGAAATCACCTTGCCGTCGATAAGCACCTCGCCGTTTTCATTGATATCGACCGTCTGCCCCTCCACCGCGATGATCCGCTTGACCAGTGCCTCGTCGAGGCCGGTCTCTTCGGAGAGGATCACGACGTCGCCGTTTTCCGGCTCATAGAACAGGTTGGAGATAATCAGCCGGTCCCCGTCCTCCAGAGTGGGCCGCATGGAAGAACCGTCCACCGTCACCACCCGGATGAGAAAATGAAAGATGATAAAGACGATGATACCGGCCACCACGATGGCCTTCAGCCATTCCCACAGCTCTTTTTTCAAATTAAACGGCTCTTTCCCATCCCGTTTTTCCAGGGCCTCCTGCTCTGTGGCGGGGGAATTTTCCTGATCCAAAGCCGTATCGCGTACCTCGAGTGTTTCCTTTGCCATTCGCGTTCTCCTTATATTCCTGCATTCTGAAAAAATTACTTCACCGGCCCGAAGCGGCTGAACGGAAAGAGGCGGAAAATCACCTTTCCGAGCACCTCGTCCTCCGGCACCATGCCGATCAGGGAAGAGCGGCTGTCGGTGGAGTGGTTGCGGTTGTCCCCCATCACGAAAACACAGCCTTCCGGCACCGTCAGCGGGTACTGAAAGTCCCCGGTGTCCGTCCAGGTCTCCGGGACATAGGGCTCCGCGAGCGGTTCCCCGTCGACATAGACGGTGCCGTCCTCCAGCGAAACGCTCTGTCCGCCGGTCGCGATAACCCGTTTCACCAGCGGCTTGTCGAGCCCTGTATCACTTGACAGGATGACAATATCCCCGCTGTCGGGGGTGTAAAAGACATTGCGCATCACCAGGTGATCGCCGTTTTGCAGGGCCGGCTCCATGGAAGCGCCCTCCACCATGACGAAGCGGAAGACATAGCCGAACAGCAAAAGCGCCGCGAAAACCGCAAGCCCCAGCGTGAACGCCCACTCCAGAATTTCCCGCTTCCAGTTGATCTTTTCCTCCGGCGCGGGAATGGGAGAGGGCTTTTTCCGCCCGGCCTGCTCCAGCTCCGCCAGGATCGCGTCAATTTCCTCGTCGGAATGATGCGGCAGCTTTGGTTTCTCCACGAGAACACCTCCCCGTCAAAATCCCCGTATAGCACAAAAAGGGACGATACACCGTCCCTTTCCGCACTTCTGGTTTGCTTAGATTTTCTCTTTGATGCGAGCAGCCTTGCCGACTCTGTCGCGGAGGTAGTAGAGCTTCGCTCTGCGCACGCGGCCGTGACGGACAACCTCGACCGAAACGACGTTGGGAGAGTGGATCGGGAAAACGCGCTCGACGCCGACGCCATAAGCAACGCGGCGAACGGTGAAGGTTTCGGAAATGCCGCCGTGCTTCTGAGCAATGACGGTGCCTTCAAAAAGCTGAACGCGCTCCTTGTCGCCTTCGCGGATCTTCACGCCGACCTTGACATAGTCGCCGATGCGGATCTCGGGTTTGTCAGCCTTCATGCTGGACTGGCTGATGAGTTTCAAAGCATCCATGTTTTTTCCTCCTGATTTTCAGACATTCATGCGCGCGGCAACCAAAAGCCGCCGGGACTCTCCCGTGCAGAGGACTGTCCGCCTTAATGTAGTTGAACATTAATCCCCACCCGTTTGGAAACAGGCGGAACAATATCTATCTTAGAATAGCACACTTTTCTTCTTTTGGCAAGAGAATTTAATAAATCAGGCAAAATTCGGCGTTTTGACCGGTTTTGCGTCCGCTTTCCCTTCCCTTTCCTCACAATCAGACGAGGTGGCGAATGAGGGTCTCGCGGTCGCCTTCCAAAAGGTCCATCACCGGGATCTCCGGCAGGGTGTAGGCGCCGGGGCGCTGTTTTAAGGCGGCGCGGGCGGCGGCCACCAGCACCTGACCGGTGAGGGCGGGGTTGTTAATCTTCATATCGAATTCAAAGAGCTGATTCTGCGTCTTGCCGGAAACGCCCTTGCGGGTCATGTTGACGCCGTGGCCCATATCGAGGACCTCGTTCACATCGTCCACCTGGATGACATGGGTCTCGTCGCTCGCGAAGTAGGGATCAGCCTTGATCCGGGCGGTGACTTCTTCGAGCGTATGGCCGTCCTCCAGCTCGACATAGACCATGCGCCGGTGGATCGAGGTGCCGAGCGGAATGGTCATCGAAAGGGCGCCCCTGACCCCCTCGATCGCCTTGACGGCGACGGTGTGGCCCATGCTCATGCCGGGGCCGAAGTTGGTGTAGGTCAGCCCCCTGGGCGCGCAGGCCTGGAGCAGGGTGCGGATAACCGAATCGGAGCCGGGGTCCCAGCCGGCGGAAATGACCGAAACTCTTCCCGCCTCTTTGGCCGCCTTATCCAGCGTGGTGCGGAGATCCCAGATGCTGCCGTGAATGTCAAAGCTGTCAACCGTCGAAATGCCGGCGGCCAGCGCTTCCAGCGCATACTTCTCAACCGAACGAGTGGGGGTCGCGAGGATGGCGACGTCGGGCTTCACCGTAAGGGCGGTGAGGGAGTCCTTCACCTCATAGGCGGAAAGCTCCGCCGGCTGCTCCCCGTTCGGGTTGCGGCGGACAATGCCCACGCACTCGATGTCGCCGGCGGCCTCGATGGCCTCCAGAACGTACCGGCCGATATTGCCGTATCCCACGATTGCTGCTTTGATCATAGAAAATCCTTCCTTCCGAGGTTTTATGGTTATATTATACGGGAAAACCCGCGTTTCGTCAAGAAACATTCTGCAAAAATCTCCCGTTTGATTTTCCGGGAAATAAAGTGAACCCGCCAAAAACAGCGGCTACACCAGTTCGGTGTAATTGCGGTCGACGCTGATGACCGGGTAATAGTGCGCCGCAGGATCGAGCGCCCGCACCTTTTCGGAGATCTCGCTTTTGACGGCGTCCGCCGGGAGGCGGCACCCGGACGGGAGCACGATGTCGAAAATGACGTTGGTGTGGGTATAGCCCCGCACAACCCGGAAGTCGTGCAGCGTGATGCCTTCGTTCATCCCCGCGACGACGGCGACCACCTTCCGCCGCAGTTCGTTGAGCTCGGCGTCATCGGTGATGATGGGATCCATATGGACGACGAGGTTGATGCCGTCCGCGGCAAATTCCCGCTCGATCCGGTCGCAGAGGTCATGGCTCACCATCACGTCCTCATGGGCGTCCACCTCAACGTGGACGGAGGCAAAGCACCGCCCCGGACCGTAATCGTGGACCATCAGGTCGTGGATGCCGAGCACCCCCTCGTAGCTGCGCAGCCGCTTCATCGTCTTCTGGACCAGATCGCGGTCCGGCGCCTCGCCGAGCAGGGGACTCAGGGTGTCCTTCATGAGGTTTCCGCCCGACCAGAGGATGAACAGGGCGATGAGCAGCCCCATCCAGCCGTCCAGCCGCAGTCCCGACCACCTGGAGATAAAGACGGACAGCAGAACCGCCGCGGTGGCGATGACATCGTTGCGGCTGTCCATTGCGGTCGCCTCCAGGGCGGTCGAACTGATTTTGCGGCCGATCTTCCGGTTGAAGAACATCATCCAGCCCTTCACCAGGATGGATGCGGTCAGAATGCCGGCCGTCACCCAGCTGAAAGGCGTCTCTTCGGGACGGAGAATTTTTTCAAAGGAGGAGGTGGCAAGGTTGAAGCCGACCATCAGGATGAGCACCGCGACCACCAGCCCCGAGACGTACTCCATCCGCGCGTGTCCGAAGGGGTGTTCCTTGTCTGCCGGACGGGAAGACATACGAAAGCAGACGAGGGTCACAACCGAGGAGAGCGCGTCGGAGAGGTTGTTGACGCCGTCGGCCAGCACCGAAATGCTCCGGAACAGCGCGCCCGCCAGCATCTTGCCACCTCCAAGCAGCAGATTGCAGGCGATTCCCACCCCGCCCGCCACACGCCCATAGGCGGCGCGGACGCCGGGGTCGGCGGTGTCGTCCGCATTTTTTATGAACTTTCGAATCAGAAAGTCCGTCATCATCCGTCATTCCTCCCGCTTTGTGATGCCCTGAAGGCAATTTCTAAGATATTATACCGCCTTTTTCCCGCGAAATCAAGGGCGTCATGCAACAAAAGGCAGCGTTTTCGTTACTTTAAAGGTAAAGGCCCCAACATGTTTCGCGCAGTTTCACTTGAAAACGGAGAAAAACTGTGTTATACTTTGTTGGAAAATGCAAACACGCGGCAAATGCGGAGGAATCGCGCGGCGGAAAGCCGCCGCCCCTCCCTGCCGCTGGCAATACCGGGAGGAGGAACCCACATGAACAACTTCAAGCGATTCTGCGCCTGGATCGCCGCCGTCGGAACGGCGGTTTCGGCCCTCGCCATGCCGGCCGCGGCTGCGGACACGCCCGCAACGCAGCCCAAGGACTTCCGCGCCGTCTGGGTCAGCACCATTAACCATCTGGACTATCCGAACCAGACGACCACCGACCCGGAGGAACTCATGGCGCAGGCCGACGCGATTCTCGACAACTGCGCCGATCTGGGAATGAATGCGGTCATTTTGCAGGTCCGGCCCTGCGGGGACGCGCTTTATCCCTCTGAGATCTACCCCTGGAGCCAGCATCTGACCGGTGCCCAGGGCGTTGCGCCGGAGGACGGCTTTGACCCGCTCGAATACTGGGTGGAGGAGGCGCATGAACGCGGCCTCGAGCTGCACGCCTGGATCAATCCCTACCGGGTGACCCGCTCCGGCTCCGCCGACTATAACTCCCTTTCCTCCAGCAACCCCGCCCTGCTCCACCCCGATTGGGTGGTCAAGCACACCGACGGCAACTATTACCTGAATCCCGGCCTGCCGGAGGTGCGGCAGCTGGTTGTGGACGGCGCTGCCGAAATTGTGGAGAACTACGACGTCGACGGCATCCACATGGACGATTATTTCTACCCCGGCACCAGCTTTGACGACGCGGACACCTACGCGGAATACGGCAAAGGCTTTTCCAGCATCGGCGATTGGCGGCGCCACAACGTCGACCTGCTGATTGAGGAACTCGACACCGTCCTTCACGAACTTGACCCGGACATCTCCTTCGGCGTCAGCCCCTTCGGCATCTGGGCCAACGCCTCCTCAATGGCGGGCGGCTCCAATACCAATGGCAATCAGACCTACTTCTCCCACTACGCCGACACCCGTAAGTGGGTCAAGGAAGGCTGGCTCGACTACATCTGCCCCCAGATCTACTGGGAAATCGGCCACAGCCTCGCTGATTACGAGACCCTTGCCTACTGGTGGGCCGATGTGGTAAAAGGTACCGGCGTCGAGCTTTACATCGGCATGGCCGACTACAAGTCGGACAATTCCAGCCCCTCCAGCCCCTGGCACGGCATCCAGGCGATTCAGGATCAGACCGCTCTCAACGCCGCGATTCCGGAGATCACCGGCGAGGTGCATTTCCGGTACAAATTCCTGCTGAGCGTCCCCGGCCTCGCGGACTTTTACAGAACAGCCTACGCCGCGCAGCCCGCCCCTTCCGAGCCTGAACCGGAAACTCCGGCCGGACCCGAACCGTCCGAGGAGCCTGAGACCCCCGGCCTTTCCATCACCAGCCGCTATTTCTCCCGGGACGCGCAGGGCGAGTGGATCCAGTACGCCGACGGGCACTGGAATTTCCTCGTCAACGGCCAGGCCGCGGCGGACTGGCTCAAAATCGACGGCACCTGGTACTTCTTCGGCCAGGATGGGGCGATGCAGACCGGCTGGGTCCTCTACAACGGGACCTGGTACTACCTCCAGAACTGGGGCGGCATGAAGACCGGCTGGCTGCTGGAAAGCGGCACCTGGTACTACCTGCTCGACTGGGGCGGCATGGTCAACACCTGGGTCCAGGTGGACGGTACCTGGTACTGGATGAACCCCTCCGGCGCCATGAAGGCGGACGGTTGGGAGCAGATTGACGGCAGCTGGTACTACTTCTACCCGAGCGGCGCCATGGCCGCCAATACCACCACCCCGGACGGCTACCAGGTCGGGCCGTCGGGCGCGCGCATCGCGTAATGGCCGCACCTTTCCCTGCCGGGCAAAACCGGCGGGGATTTTTTTGCGGAAATTCCGCAAACCCGCTTGACATTTTTGCCAGCGCCAGCTATAATGAAGTTAACTTCACGTGAAGTGAGCTTCACTTTAAGGAGGGCTGCCATGAAAAATAAGATCAAAGAATTCCGCGCCGCCGCGGGCATGACCCAGCAGCGGCTGGCCGGCGCGGTCCACGTCTCGGTGCGGACCATCATCTCGATTGAAAAGGGGCAGTACAACCCCTCCCTCATGCTCGCCTACCGGATGGCGCAGGTCTTCGGCACGACGGTGGAGGAGCTTTGCTGCCTGAAGGAAAACAAGGAGTTGGAGGACAGAACGTATGAGAATCTGTAGCGGGAAAGCGTCCTTCCCCGCCTCTATCAGCGCCTGTTCCGCCAGATTCCGCGGCCAGAACCGAAAGGAAGGGAGAAACTGATGAAAAAACAGCTCAGCTACACGCAGAAAATTCAATGGCGCATCCGCGGCATCTGGCTGGCGATCGCCGGGATGGTCGGATATATGATCCTGCTGGTTCATCTGGGCGGCGGGGACTCGCGCATCATGACCGGCACCGCAGACAGGGTCAGCCGCCTCCTCTTTTTCGGAGGGCTTGTTTTCCTCGGCGTCCGGCTCCACCACAACAAAAAGCTGCTGCGCGACCGCAGCCTCCTCCGGGAGCAGCAGTGCCGGGAGCGGGACGAGCGGGAGCAGTACCTTCACGACCGCAGCGGCGGGACGGTGGTGGACCTCCTTCTGATCGCTATGATGATCGCCGTCTTTACCGCCGCCCTCTTCGACATGGCGGCCTTTTACACCGCCTACGCCCTGCTTCTGCTGACCATTCTGCTCAAAATTGCGGCCTACCGGCTGGCATGCCGCGCGCCGCTGCTCGAAAGGAAGGATTCTGATGACTGACAACCGCCCCAATATTGTACTGATTATGACCGACGAAATGCGCGGCGACTGCATGGGGATCGCCGGGCACCCGGATGTCCAGACCCCCTACCTCGACTCGCTGGCGAGCAACGGGGTCTATTTTCCCAACGCCTACACCCCCTGCCCCAGCTGCATCGCCGCGCGGGCAGTGCTGCACACCGGCCTTTCCCCGCGGCACTGCGGGCGGGTCGGCTACCGCGACCGGGTCGACTGGAACTACGGCTGCACGCTGGCGGGAGAACTGTCCAAAGCGGGCTACTACACCCAGTGCGTCGGAAAGATGCACGTCCACCCGCTGCGCTCCCTGCAGGGGTTCCACCACATTGAGCTGCACGACGGCTACCTGCACGCCTACCGCGCCGCCTCCACCCCGAGCGGCGAGAATCAGAAGGCCGCCGACGACTACTTCCACTGGCTCAAGGAGGAGAAAGGCATCGACGCTGACATCACCGACACCGGCCTGGAGTGCAACTCCTGGGTTTCCCGCCCCTGGATTTACGAAGAGCAGCTCCACCCCACCAACTGGGTCACCTCCCGCAGCATCGACTTTCTCCGCCGCCGCGACCCGCGCCGGCCCTTCTTCCTGATGGCCTCCTACGTCCGGCCGCACGCCCCCTACGACGCGCCGCAGCATTATTTTGACCTGTATGAGGGGAAAAAGCTCGCTCCGCCGCTCACCGGCGATTGGGACGACCGGGAACGCCTCGCCCGGGAAGGCCGCACCTACAACAACAGCACCGGTCCCTCCGACCCGGAACTCATCCGGCGGCAGCAGATCGGCTACTACGCCTGCATCACCCATGTCGACCACCAGATCGGACGGCTTCTCCAGGCACTGAGCGAGTACGAGGTGCTGCAAAACACCGTCATCCTCTTCACTTCCGACCATGGAGAGATGCTCTCCGACCACTGCATGTCCCGCAAATCCGTCCCCTACCAGGGCAGCATCCGGGTTCCGCTGCTCCTGAACGGTCCGGCTACCTGCGTCGGCAGCCCGCGGGTGGAGACAGCGGTGGCGGGCCTCCAGGACGTCATGCCCACCCTGCTCGAGCTGGCGGGCGCCCCCATCCCCGCCCACCTGGACGGGAAGAGCCTGCTGCATCCCGGCAGGGAGATGCTGCATGGCGAACACAGCTACGGCGATCTCTCCAACCATTTCGTCGTGACCGGGACTGACAAGTACGTCTGGTTCTCCCAGGACGGGCGGGAGCAGTACTTCCGGCTGGACACTGACCCCGGCGAGCGGCACAATGCGATTGACGACCCCCGGTACGCGGAAAGAATCGGCGCGCTGCGCCGGTATCTGATCGCGGAGCTGGCGGGCCGCGAGGAGGGCTACACCGACGGGGAGCGGCTCATCCCCGGCCGGACGCCGCTCGCGGTGCTGCGCAACGCGGCCGCGCCCAACTGTCCGCCCGAAGACTGAGAAGGGAGTTTTTGATGGAAATGCGCATTCGTCAGGAAACGCCGGCGGATTTCCGCGGAACAGAGTTCCTCGTCCGGGAGGCATTCTGGAATGTCTACGCCCCCGGCTGCTGCGAACACTTTCTGCTGCACCGGATGCGGGAACAGCCGGATTTCCCCGCCGCCCTGAGCCTGGTGGCGGAGGTGAACGGACGACTCATCGGCCACGTGGCCTGTATGCCCGGCCGCATTGAGGGGGACGGCGGCAGCTCGCACGAGGTGCTGACCCTGGGGCCGGTCGCGGTGCTGCCGTCCTGTCAGCGCCGGGGCGTTGGGGCCGCGCTGCTCACCCGCTGCCGGGAGATTGCCGCCGGCATGAGCTGGCGCGCCATCCTTCTGTGCGGCGACCCGGACTACTACGGCCGCCGGGGTTTCGAGCCAGCGGAAAAATCCGGCATACGGGACGCGGAAAACCGGTATCGGGACGCGCTCCAGATCTGCGGACTGTACGAAGGAGCGCTGGAGGGCCTGGCCGGACGCTACTTCGAACACCCCGTCTACCGTGTGGAGGAAGCGGCCTGCACGGCCTTTGACCGCGGCTTCCCGCCGAAGGAACGGTGCGCCGGGACGCCGTCGCAGCGGCGTTTCCTGGAAATCGCAAAGCGCTGCCGGCCCTTTGCAGACTGACGCAAAACAGACGGAAGCGGAAAAATTCCGCTTCCGTCTGTTTTTTGCTGTTTGCTGTGGAAAAACAGTCCGCCTTACAGGTTGAACCAGTCGGCGAAGCCCAGTTTGCAGAGGTTGTCGTGGGAAATTTGCAGGCAGTCGAAGGGGTCGCGGCCGTACTGATCGTCCTGCTCGATGAGGAAGTACTTGGAGCCGCTCTCGAGGCCGGCCTCGATGATCTCCTTCATGGGCAGATTGCCCTCTCCGACCTCGGCGAATTGAACGACACCGGAGAAGACCTGCATAAACGCCTTCGGGTCTTTGCCCAGCGCCTCCATGTCGAGGGCGCCGATACGGTAATCCTTGAGGTGGAGCAGCTTCACCAGTCCGGCATACTCTTTGATAATGCGGATGGGATTTTCACCACCGCGCTGGATCCAGTGGACGTCCAGCTCAAAGCCGATGTGGCGGGCGTTCTCCCGGATGAGGTCGAGGAGGTACACGCCGTCATATTTGCGGAACTCGACGTGATGGTTGTGATAGTAGAGGTCGATGCCGTGCGCTTTGAGCTTTTCGGCGGCCGCGTCGCAGCGGCGGGCGAATTCAATGGCGTTTTCCCGGCTGTTCATGTAGGAAATCGGCAGCATACCGATGCGGAGGAACTGACAGTCGAGCGTCTTGCAGTCGTTGACGATCTTGTTGAAGTCCTCCTCGTTGCAGAGGAACTCGCCCGGCATACCGGGGCGCATCGGCTCAAGCGAAGCGCTCAGGGCGGCGATTTTGATGCCGAAATCTCCGCAGGCGCGCTTCATTCCGTCGACATTTTCCGCAGTCATGGGGATCTGGGAAACCTCCACGCAGTGGTAACCCATCTCCGCCAGCCGGTGGAGCGTCTCATAGACGCCCAGCTCCTCGACCTTGCCGCGGAGCATCATCATCTGTACGCCGATCAATCCTTTGTTCATAAAAAATCCGTCCTTTCTGTCGCGTTTTGGTTCAGCCTTCGCGGGTGGGGAACTTGCCTTCTTCCGCGATGTGCCGGTTCAGCTCGGCGAGATAGAGGTCCTCGTCCACCGGCATGGTGATCTCCCTGCCCAGCCAGTCGGAGAGGAGGATGGCGTTGGCAAGGGCCACGCCGTTGATGCCGTCGCTGCCGGGGGCCAGCAGCGGTTCGCCGTACAGAATATGGCGGGCGAAGTTCTCCATCACGATCATGTGCTGGCTGCCCCAGCCGGCGGGGTTGTCGATCTTCTCCTCCGTATAGAGGGCGCCGGTGCCGCCGCCGCTGACCAGCTGATGGAGGTCCCGCATCGTCATGGTGGCGTTCATCTCGTCCTCCGACTTCTGGAGGCGGTAAACGGTGGCGTTTTTGCTGTTCTCCACCACAATCTTGCCGCCGTCGAGGTCGATCTCGAGCCGGTCGGTGCCGATGACATCGTGGGTGCAGGTGATGAGGACGCCGGTCGCGCCGTTTTCGTATTCGACAGCGACGGTGACGTCGTTTTCAACCGCGATATTGCGGTGGCAGCCATAGCGGCACTTGGCCCAGACCTTGACAGGCTTGCCGCACATCCACTGCCAGAGGTCGAGCTGATGAGGCGCCTGATTGACAAGGACGCCGCCGCCTTCTCCGCCCCAGGTGGCGCGCCACGCGCTCTGGTCGTAGTAGCTCTGGGGCCGCCACCAGGAATTGATGATCCAGTTGGTGCGGCGAATCTGCCCCAGTTCGCCCGAGTCGATCAGCTCCTTGATCTTCTGGTAGAGGGGGTTGGTGCGCTGATTGAACATGATACCGAAGGTGACGTCGGGGTGGGCAGCCGCGAACTCGTTCATCTCGCGGACCTGCCTGGTGTAGACGCCGGCGGGCTTTTCCACCAGGGCGTGGATGCCCCTGCCGATGGCATAGATGGCCATTTCCGGATGAAGGTAGTGCGGGACGGTGGTGACGATGGCGTCGACCTTCCCCGAATCGACCAGGGCCTTGTAGTCGTCAAAAATGGGGATGCCGGGGTAATCCGCCGCGCATTTTTCGCGGACGGCAGGGTCGATATCGCAGAGAGCGGTCAGCTCGACATGCTCCGGGACATAGGGAATCGGGACCTTTCCGGTGAGAAAGCGCGCGTAGGTTCCGCCCTGCGCGCCGATGCCGATGATGCCCAATCTGATTTTCTCCATACGCTTGTCATCCTTTCTTTTCTTCCAAAACACAAAACCAATTGAGGATATTTTACCACATCTTGCCAAAATAATCAAGATATTCTGAAAATCATTATAGAACTTTCCCAACAGCATCCGGCGTTCCGCCGCCATATCCTCCATAAAATACACAAAAACGCCCGAAGCAGGAACGCTTCGGGCGTGCGCATTTTCGCTTGTCACATGGTCTGGCTGCCGCTGTTGTACTGGCTCGCGTTGTAGGCGGAGATCAGTTCGTTGAGGTTTTTGATAAACAGGTAGATGCCGACGTAATAGCCGATGCCGCAAATCAGCCAGCCGAGCAGCATCCACAGCAGGTAGGAGGTGCCGTTTTCGTTGCAGGTGATGTTGTTGCGGTCTGCCAGCGCCTTAATCCGGTTGCCCTGATCGTAGTACCAGTAGTAGGTGTAGAAACCGCAGGTCACCAGGGTGAGCAGCAGGACGGTGGTGGGTTCGGTGTTGCGTCCGTCGTCGCCGACCATCGTGTTGAGGTCGCGGGTCGTGGTGTAGAGGAAGTACCAGCTGTAGAAGCCGCAGGTGACAATGTTCAGCAGCAGGTAGATCCAGAAGTTGCGTTGTTCGATCATGTTGTTTCCTCCCATCATGTCAACAGGCCGGTTCTTGCAAGCAGCCAGCCCAAAATGCTGTGAGACGTGTACTCCATCGGCGGAGTGTCAGGGAAATACAGAATCATCCGCGCCAGGTAGACGCCCAGAACCAGCGCCGTCAGGCAGATGGCCGCTCCATTGTTCAGCCGCCGGCTTCGAAATACACCGGCGGGGAAAAAGAGCAGGACGCCAAACAGCACCGCAGGCAGCGGCCACAGCGGATGGAAGAAAAAAGCCGCACCGAAATCCAGGCGCGCCGCCGCCAGATACGCCCGCGTCATGCCGCAGCCGGGGCAGGGCACCCCGGTCACCCGCCGGAAAACGCAGCCGACATCCAGCAAAAGGACCAGCACCGCGGCAAGAGCCAGCCAGACGAGCACCTTTTTCCAATCCGGGCACACCGGCTTTCGCAGCAGCAACCGCACTTCCCCTTCCCTGTCTCACGCTGATTAAATTTTAACATTTTTCGCCTCCTCCTGTCAACCGCTTTCTGCACAATTTTTCGGAATAACCGTTGACAAACACCGGAAAATCAGGTAAAATGGGAAAGCTGAGAAGACTGTGTGGCAGCGCGGCGTCAGCCGTGAGGAAAGTCCGAGCATCACAGGACAGGATAACTGCTAACGGCAGCCGAAGGCGACTTCAGGGAAAGTGCAACAGAGAGATACCGCCGGACACAGCTCCGGCAAGGGTGGAAAGGCGAGGTAAGAGCTCACCAGAGCGGGGGGAACCCCGCTGCTATGTAAACCCTATCCGATGCAACACCGACTGGGAGGTTATCGTTGGTCCGACGCTCCCGACGGGTGGCTTGAGCGGCATGGCGACATGCCGTCGAGA
>CALXIG010000087.1 GCA_944388305.1 uncultured Clostridia bacterium | reverse complement strand
GTCTCGTCCTCGTCTCCTCTTCCTTCTCGACCCAGACCTCCTACGAAAACCAGACCAAAAAGGCGATCAACAACAGGTTCATCTACGAGGCGATGACCGACTTCCTCAAGCACCAGCTGGAGATCTGGTTTCTGGAAAACCCGGCCGAGGCGGGCAAAATCGCCGAACAGGTCCTCATCAACAAGCGCTCCCGCGAAAATGCCGAGAAGACCCGCCTCAACATCAAAAAAAAGCTTCAGGGCAGCATCGATCTCGCCAACCGGGTGCAGAAGTTCATCGACTGCCGGACCAGGGACGTCTCCCGCCGGGAGCTGTACATCGTGGAGGGCGACTCGGCGCTCGGCTCCTGCAAGCTCTCCCGCGACGCGGAATTTCAGGCGATCATCCCGGTGCGGGGAAAGATCCTCAACTGCCTCAAAGCGGATTACGACAAGATTTTCAAAAACGAGATCATCACCGACCTTTTGAAGGTTCTCGGCTGCGGGGTAGAGGTCAAGTCCAAGGCCAACCGGGAGCTTGCGAGCTTTGACCTGAACGGCCTGCGCTGGAGCAAGGTCATCATCTGCACCGACGCGGACTACGACGGCTTCCAGATCCGCACCCTCATCCTCACCATGCTTTACCGGCTGACCCCCACCCTCATTGAGAAGGGGTACGTCTATATTGCCCAGTCGCCCCTCTACGAGATCACCACCAAAAAACGCACCTATTTCGCCTACAACGAGGCGGAACGCAGCCAGATCATGAAAATGATCGGGGAGGAGCCCTGCAAGATTCAGCGCTCCAAGGGGCTCGGCGAGAACGAAGCGGACATGATGGCCCTCACCACCATGAATCCCGCGACCCGCCGCGCCATCAAAATTACGCCGGAGGACGCCGAACGGACGGCCGCCCTCTTTGAGCTGTTGCTGGGGGACGACTTGCAGGGGCGCAAGGACATGATCGCCGAGCACGGACACGAGTATCTCGACCTGCTCGATATTTCCTGAGAGGAGCGCCAGTATGCCAAAAAAACAGAAGGAATCCCAGAAGCCGGTGCCGGGCGGCGCCTATATCAAGGACGCCGGACTGGTTGTTCAGCAGCCTATCACCGAGACGCTTCTGGAAAACTACATGCCCTATGCGATGAGCGTCATCGTCTCCCGCGCCCTGCCGGAGATCGACGGCTTCAAGCCGGCCCACCGCAAGTTGCTGTATACCATGTATCAGATGGGACTGCTGACCGGCGCGCGGACCAAATCGGCCAATGTCGTCGGCCAGACGATGAAACTGAATCCCCACGGCGACCAGACAATTTACGAGACGATGGTCCGCCTTGCCCGCGGCAACGAGTCGCTGCTTCACCCCTACGTCGATTCCAAGGGCAACTTCGGCAAGGCCTATTCCCGCGACATGGCTTACGCCGCTTCCCGCTACACCGAGGTCAAGCTGGAAAAAATCGCGGGGGAGCTCTTTAAGGACATCGGCAAGGATACGGTGGATTTTGTCCCCAACTACGACAACACCATGACCGAGCCGACCCTTTTTCCCACCACCTTTCCCGCGATCCTGGTCAACGCCAACGTCGGCATCGCCGTCTCGATGGCCAGCTCCATCTGCCCGTTCAACCTCGCGGAGGTCTGTGCGAGCGCCGTTGCCCTTCTGAAGGATCCGCAGGCTGACCTGATGGAGACGCTCAAGGGTCCCGATTTCCCCGGCGGGGGATTTCTGCTCTACAACCCCGACGAGCTGCGCAAAATCTACGAGACCGGACGCGGTTCGGTGCGGGTGCGGGGGCGGTACCAGGTGGACAAGTCCGCCAACTGCATTGAAATCACCGAGATCCCGCCCACCACGACGGTCGAGGTCATCATCGACAAGATCGTCGATCTGGTGAAATCGGGTAAGGTCCGCGAGATCTCCGACGTCCGGGATGAGACGGACCTGAGCGGCCTGAAAATCTGCATTGAGCTGAAGCGCGGCACCGATCCGGACAGGCTGATGAGCCGGCTGTACCGCCTCACACCGCTCGAGGACGCCTATTCCTGCAACTTCAACGTCCTCATCCGCGGCGTGCCGCGGGTGCTGGGCGCGCGGGGACTTTTGCTGGAGTGGGCGGAATTCCGGCGCGGCTGTGTGCTGCGGCGGGTGAAATTTGACCTCAAAAAGGCGGAGGACAAGCTGCACCTCTTGCAGGGACTGGGCAAAATTCTGCTTGACATCGACAAGGCGATCCGCATTGTGCGGGAAACCGAGGAGGAGGCGGAGGTCGTCCCCAACCTGATGATCGGATTCGGCATCGACGAGGCGCAGGCCGAGTATGTCGCCGAAATCAGGCTGCGGCATCTGAACCGGCAGTACATCCTCGAACGGCTGGCCGAAACGCAGGAGCTGGAGCGCTCCATCGCCGACATGAAGGATATCCTGGACAGTCCGCGGCGGGTGAACAAGATGATGGTCGCCGAGTTACAGGAGGTCGCCAAAAAATTCGGTCAGCCCCGCAGGACGCTTTTTGTCTACGCGGACGGGGAGGACACGGAGGAAGAGGCGGAGGAGATCCCCGACTACCCCGTCCACCTCTTTGTGACAAAGGAAGGGTACTTCAAAAAGATCCTGCCCCAGTCTCTGCGGATGAGCGGCGCGCAGAAGCTCAAGGAAGGGGACGAGGTGAAGCTCCAGGCGGAGACGACCAACCGGGCGGAGCTGCTCTTCTTCACCGACCGCTGTCAGGTCTACAAGGCGCGGGTCAGCGACTTTTCCGAGACAAAGGCCAGTGTGATGGGGGATTACCTCCCTTCCAAACTGGGCTTTGACGATGGGGAGAGGCTGGCCGGTACCGTTGTCACCGCCGATTACAGCGGAGACGTGCTGTTTTTCTTTGAAAACGGCAAGGTCTCCCGGGTGCCGCTTTCCGCCTACGAAACCAAGACCAACCGCCGCAAGCTGCAAAAGGCGTATTCCGACCGTTCACCGCTGGTGGAGGTCGCTCCGGCGGAGGAGGGGCGGGAGTTCATCCTCACCTCCAGCCAGAAGCGCAAGCTCATCTTCAACCCGGCCATGATCGCCGCCAAGACGACCCGGGACAACCAGGGCGTCGCGGTCATGACCCTCAAAAAGAACGGCTTTGTCGAGCGGGTGGAGCCGCTGACTGAGCAGTCCTTCGTCTCTCCCCACCGCTACCGGACCAGGACGCTGCCGGCTGCCGGCGCGGTCGTGCGGGAGGAGGACCTGAGCGAGCAGCTGACGCTGGGTGAGAGCTGAGCCCTCTGTTTTTGCACTGCCTCCGGTTTTTTCCATCGGAAACCGGAGGCGGGAATTTTTTCGATTTTTGCGAAAAAAGGTGTTGACAAAGCGGGGAAAGTCTGCTATAATAATATTCGTTCCGATCAAAACCTCAGGTTCGGACGGTGCCCCAAAATTGAACAGATGCAGATGTGGCGGAATTGGCAGACGCGCTACTTTGAGGTGGTAGTGAGTATTCCTCGTGTGGGTTCAAGTCCCGTCATCTGCACCATATGCGGATA
>CALXIG010000086.1 GCA_944388305.1 uncultured Clostridia bacterium | reverse complement strand
GGGGCAGGCGAGCGCACCGCGGGCGATCCACCCCGCCAGAAAGCCCATCGCGAACTTGAAGGCGAAGGTGAACGGCGCCGACGCAATATAGACGGGGTCCAGAAGGTCATAGAGCGCCGCCCCGATGCCGGAGGCGAGCCCTCCCGCCAGCGGCCCGAAAAGCAGGCCGGCAAGCAGGCACATCGAATTGCCCAAATGGACGCGGGTGACGTCGCCGATTGCCACCGGAATTTTAAACTGGAGATAATTTCCCACAAAAACCAGTGCGGCCATCATGCCGACGGAGACTACAAAAATGAGTGAATTCTGCTGTTTGCTGCCCTGCATGGATTGATCCTTCTCTCAGAATAAGGTGCACGCCGGAAATTCACAGCAGGCGGTAGCGGTCAAAGGTCTGCGGTGTCATCAGCCAGTTCAGACAGGACTCCAGCATGACGCCATACCGGGTGTCGCTGCCGTAGCTGAAGGTGGTGCGGATCGCGATTTCCAGAAACCGCGTCGCGCGCTCGATCGCCATCGGCAGGCTGTCGCCGCCCAGAAGGGAGCCGACCAGGACGCTTGCAAAGATATCGCCCGTCCCGGGGTAGGATGCCGGGACATAAACGCAGTCGACCCGCCAGTAATCCCCGCGCTCCCGGTCATAACCGAGGTTTGCGATGGAGCCGTCGGCCAGCTCGACGCCGGTCATGGCGACGTAGCGGGGGCCGAGTTCCCCCAGCCGGGCGAGGATGCTTTTGACATCACTTTGCCGCAGGGGCTCGCTCCTGTAGGGAATTCCCAACAGGATACAGGCTTCGGTCAGATTGGGAGTAATCAGGTCCGCAACAGCGGCCAGCTCGCCCATCCGCCGGCACATTTCCGGCGTGTAGGTGCGGTAGGGACGGCCGTGATCCCCCATGACGGGGTCGACGACGGCGAGGGCGTCGGGATAGGCGGCGTAATACTCGAGACAGTTGTCGATCTGGGCAAGAGAACCCAGGAATCCGCTGTAGACGCACTCGAATTCGAGGCCGAGCCGCTGGTAGTGGGCGAGGGTGGGGCGCAGGTCCTCGGTCAGATCCCGGAAGACAACCTCCCCCAATCCGCCGGTGTGGGTCGACAGAACCGCTGTCACGACAGGACAGACCTGGACCTTCATCGCCGAGAGTGTGGGGAGAATGACCGAAAGCGAACAGCGGCCGAAGCCGGACAGATCGTGGATCGCAAGGACGCGCGGCGGTCTTTGCAGCATCATGCAACATTCCTTTACCTGGAATTTTCAGCAGGTGCGGATACCGTTTTCCGGTATCTGCCTCTATTGTACCCCCGTTCGCTGCGGAATGCAAAATCCGGGCGGCGGGGCGGAATGGGAGGCTCTTTTGCTGAAGATATCTAATTTGTATTATACCGCAAGGGGGCGCATTTGGCAATTCTTCCAGCAAAAAAAATCAAAAATGCGGGGCTTGGCGGCGCAATCTCAAATCATTGCCAATTACGGCGGGATTTTTTCCTGTCTGATTGTGCAATTGGCAGAAATCCCCGGGGATGAAGCGCGCTTCTTCGTGAACAATAGAAGAGCGGAATCGGATTCCGCAAACCTGAATCAGGAGGAGAGCAGCATGAATCAAGCAGCACAGAATGTCATGAAAACCGCGGCTGTCGGCGTTGTGCTGGGAACCGCCGCAGGCGTCGCGATGAACGCCGGGCACCGCAGAACCGTCAATATGAAGAAGAAGGCGGCAAAGGCAATGCGGGTGGTCGGCCACACCTTTGACAGCATTTCCCGCATGATGTGACGCGCGGGCCGTATTTTTTCCAAACAGTTCAGGCAGGCGGCGCAGGTGTTCCGGCGCCGTCTGCCTGTTTTCACGAAAAGAACCTGTTATTTTTCCGCCGCGTTTTTCTCTGAAACCGGGATCGGGCAGCGGAGAAGATAGAAGGCGAACAGCGCCGAGCTGATCAGCCAGGTGAGCGGATAGGCCCAGAAAATGACGCGAATGTCAGAGAGAAAGTGGAGCGTGACAGTGATATAGACAATCCGCAGCGCGCACCAGATGGCCAGCATAATGACCATTGGCACCATCGGCCGCCCCATTCCCCGCAGAATGCCCGCGCAGCAGTGGCTGAATGCCAGCAGGCAGTAGAAGAGCGAGGCAGTCCGCGCCTGCTGAACGCCAATGGAAACGACCGCCGCCTCCCCGTTGAAGGCGCCGATCAGCAGCGGCGCCAGCAGGAAGATGGCCGCGCCGATTCCCTCCGCCAGGATGGTGGAGGTCAGGATACCGAAACGCATCCCTCTGCGCACACGCTCCGTCTGCCCCGCGCCGATGTTCTGACTCACGAAGGTGGCCAGCGCCATAGCGAAGCAGGTGACCGGCAGGAAGGCGAAGCCCTCCACCTTGCTGTACGCGCCGCAGCCCGCCATCGCCTGGGAGCCAAAGGCGTTGATATTGGCCTGTACGATGACATTGGCGAGCGAAATCACCGAATTCTGAACGCCGGAAGGGACGCCCTGCGCCACCACCGCCCGCAGCGTCGGCCCGTGGAAGCGGATCTGACGCCAGCGGACCGCGTAGGCCTCTCCGCAGCGGGAGAGCTTGCGGAATGCGAGCCCGGCGCTGAGCAGCTGGGAGAGGATGGTGGCAAACGCCGCTGACCCGACGCCCATGTGGAACACGCCGATGAACAGGAGGTCCAGCACTACATTGAGGAGGGAGGCGGCGATCAGGTAGCACATGGGGCTGCGGCTGTCGCCCACCGACTGAAGGATGCTGGCGCCGACGTTATAGAGCACCACCGGGATGGAACCCAGGAAGTAGATGCGAAAATAGATGATGGAGTTGCCGATGACATCGTCCGGCGTCCCCATCCAACGAAGGATCTGCGGGGTGAGGAGCACGCCGATAACCGTCAGCGCGGCGCCTGCCGCAAGGCCGAGCGCCACCGTGGTGTGGACAGCGCGGGTGAGGGACTGGGCGTCTCTGGCGCCAAAATGCCGCGCGATGAGAACGCCCGCGCCCAGGCTCACGCCGTTGACAAAACCGGTCATCAAAAAGATCAGGCTGCCCGAAGAGCTGACGGCGGCCAGCGCCTCACCGCCCAGAAAATTTCCCACGATCAGGGAGTCAACCGCGTTGTAAAGCTGCTGAAAGAGATTGCTGAAAAACATCGGCACTGCAAACAGCAGCATTCCCCTTGACACACTGCCGCTGGTCAGGGAGAGAGATTTTGGCTTCATGACTGCAACACACCTTTGCAATTGAACTGGATAATTTTATTGTAGCCCCCGCAGTTTGCTTTGTCAATATCTCACCACATCCCCTCCTGCGGAGGAAAGAACGGCAAAAAAGCGGGCAGAGAAATTCTGCCCGCTGCCGGTTTGGAAAAAGGCGGCTCAGATCAGCTTTTTGTGCTCGCAGTACTCGCACATGAGCATATTGCTGGTCTCAATGTAGGATTTTTTGAGGTAGGGTTCGCTGTTGGTAATGCAGTTGGGATTGGAGCAGGGTTCTCCGCTGTAGGCGCTCCCATGGAAGAGGGGAGGACCGGATACCGGATGCTCCAGCAGGGTCAGGATCAGAGCCATGCGGGTGTAGACGCCGTATTGTGCCTGCTTGAAGTAAACCGCGCGGGGATCATTGTCGACCTCCGGGGTGATTTCATCCACGCGGGGCAGCGGGTGCAGCACCTTCATCGCGGGGCGCGCCAGCGACATCTTTTCGGTATCGAGGACGTAGACATTTTTCTGCTCCTGATATGCCTGCTCAGAGGGGAAGCGCTCGCGCTGGATGCGGGTCATGTAGAGGACGTCCAGTTCGCCGATCACCTCGGTGAGAGAGGCGACCTCGCGGTAGGCGCAGCCGGCTGCATTGAGGATGGCCTTCATGTAAGCGGGGATAACAAGCTCTCTCGTGGAAATCAGAATGAAGCGGTTGTTCGGGAACTGAGTCAGCGCTTTAATGAGGGAATGGACGGTGCGGCCGTATTTCAGGTCGCCGCAGATGCCGACAGTCAGATTGTCGAGCCGACCGACCTCCTTCGTGAGGGTGACCAGGTCGGTGAGGGTCTGTGTAGGGTGCAGGTGGCCGCCGTCCCCTGCGTTGATGACAGGACAGCGGGAGTAGGCCGCCGCCGCCTTGGCCGCGCCCTCTTTGGGGTGGCGGATCGCGATGATATCGGCGTAGCCGTTCATAATGCGGATCGTATCAGCGAGCGTCTCCCCCTTCGAAACCGAGGAGTTCTGCGGATTGGAAAATCCGAGGCACTGGCCGCCCAGGCGCATCATGGCGGATTTAAAGGAATTCTGTGTGCGGGTCGAGGGTTCATAAAAGAGGGTCGCCAGAATACGGCCATCCAGACGGCCGTAAAAACGAGCGGGGTCACGCTCGATCTCGAGCGCAAGCTGAATGATTTTCTCCCAGTTCTGGCGCGGCCAGTCGCTCAGATCGATTAAATGATTCGCTGGCATGAAATCCAACCTTCTTTCTATCAGTATAGATTACCCCTATTCTAGCATTTTTTGCGGTATTTGGCAAGAAGCAGGGGGAATTTGAAAGATTTTTATTTTTTTGCAAAAAAGGTGTTGACAAAAGAGCAAAAAGGGAGTATACTAAGTAAGCTGTCTCGAGCGGAGGGGACTTCGAAGGGAGACGGCGGCGAAGGAATCCGAAAAAAGTTTTGAAAAAGGGCTTGACAAACGGTTTCCGGAGTGGTAAAATAAATAAGCTAAGC
>CALXIG010000085.1 GCA_944388305.1 uncultured Clostridia bacterium | reverse complement strand
CCTTCTGGAGCGGGGCATCTTCCTCGTCGGAAAGTTCCGACAGGGAGACCTGCTGGTCCGGCGTGAGGTTGACCTCATAATCCGGCTTTAAGCCGACGCCGTGGAAGTTGATGCCGGAAGGCGGGTTGTAATAGTGGGTGGTCAGATTGATGGCAGAGCCGTCCGAGAGCGAATACGCGGTCTGCATGATGCCCTTGCCGAATGTGTTGACGCCAACCAGATCAGCCTTGTTGTAATCCCGCAGCGCGGCCGAAAACAGCTCGGCGGCGCTGGCGGTATTTCCGTCCACCAGCACGACCATCGGCATGTCGACGCTGTCCGCATCGGACTCATACAGCACCTCGGTGTTTCCCTTGCTGTCGGTCACCGACACGATATCCCCTTCGGGCAGCAGGAAATCGAGCACCTCGGCGACGCCTTCCAGCAGGCCGCCGGGGTTGTTGCGGACGTCGAAAATCAGGCCGGACGCGCCCTGCCGCTGTAAGTCGGCCACCGCGGCCTGGAAATCGTCGGGGGTGGTCGCATCAAAGCCGGTAATTTTGAGATAGCCGTTGTCGCCGATCATCCGATAGGAAACCGAGGTGGTGTGAATTTTCCGGCGGACCGCCTCCAGCGTCAGCTCCTCCTGATCGCGCTGGACGGTGAGGTTGACCCGCGTGCCTTCCTCTCCACGGACAAGGGAGGTCGCTTCCTCATAGCCGGCAGTGAGGACGTCGGTGTCATCCACCCGGGTAATCAGGTCTCCCGCCTGAAGGCCCGCCACTGCCGCCGGAGAATCCGGCGTCACTTCGTTGACCAGCAGGTAGCCGCTCTCGTCGAGGGAGACGGTGATGCCGATGCCGATCAGTTCGCCCGCATTGTCCATCTGATAGCTCTGGTACTCGTCCTGGTCCATGTAGTAGGCGTAATTGTCGTCCAGACCGGCCATATAACCGTCCGCGATGGAGTTCATCAGTTCTTCCTCGTCGATCTCCTCGAGCGCGTTGTTGCGGACAATCTGGTCGATCTCCGCGAGCTTCTCGTACACATCCGCCCGCTCGTCGACGTTGGCGACCAGTGAGTTGAAAATATTTTTGGAAAAGGTCATGGTGATGGTGAAGGTGATTGCCGCCGCAATTGCCATAAAGCAGATCGCGGCGCCGAGAGAAATTTTTTTATTCATGAAAACATCCTTTCAATTTTTCCGCAGCAATGGCAGGGGCGGCCAGTGGCCGCCCGCTGTGCTGTCAAAAATTTCGTCCGGTTCAATAGCTGACATAGTTTGCGGGATTCTGCCGCTGGCCGTTGATGCGCACCTCAAAGTGCAGATGCGGACCGGTCGACTGGCCGGTGGAGCCGATTTTGGCGACCACCTGCCCCTGCACGACATTCTGCCCGACGCTGACATTCAGCGAGGAAGCGTGGGCGTAGAGGGTCGAATATCCGCCGCCATGGTCGATCACGACATAGTTGCCGTAACTCCAGTGCCAGCCCGCCGTGATGACGGTGCCGGACGCGGAGGCGTAGATGTTCTTGCCGTAGCAGCCGCCGGCTGTGATGTCGATGCCGGAGTGGAAGGACCCCCAGCGCGGCCCGTAGGGAGAGGAGATGTAGTAGCCGTTGTCGGTCGGCCGCGCAAAGGTGCTGTTGAACTGGGTGGCCTGGCCGCCGTTCTGCGCCTGCTGCTTTTTCTCATTTTCCTCCTGAAGGCGCTTGATCTCAGCGGAGATCTCCGCCTCGATCTGGTCGGCTTCTTTCTGCTTGGCGGCGGCGTTCTGCTCAAAGATCTCCTGCTCGGCCTGGATATTCTGGACAGCGGCCTCGCTCTCGGCGTAGGCGGCCTCCAGCTCGGCGTTGGTCTGCTCCATCTGCTCCCGCTGCGCGGTCATGTCGGCCTGCTGCTGGCTGATGTCCTCCTGAATCCGCTCCGCCTGGGATTTCTGATTTTCCAGGTCGGATTTCTGCACCCGGAGCTGTTCGAGCAGCGCGGTGTCGTGTTCGGAAATGGCCTGCATCATCTCGATATTGGTGAGCAGGTCGGAAAAGCTTTCGGAAGAAAAGAGCATCTCAAGGGAGGAAGCCTCACCGGCCATGTACATTGCCCGCATCCGCAGCTTGTACTGGTCGGAGGTCTCCTCGATTTCAGCCTCCTTGGCGGCGATATTCTCGCCGGCGGCGGCCAGCTTCTCCTCATTTTCTTCCATATCGGCGCTCAGCTGGACCATCTGCCCGTCAATAACCGCCATCTTCTGGGTGTTGAGGGCGATCTGCTGGGAGAGGGTATCCTGATACTGCTCCTGCTGGGCAACGTCGTTTTTGAGCGACTTAAGCTCGCTGTTGATCTCGGCAAGCTCCTTCTCGATCTTCTGCTGCTGGCTTTGCAGCGAGCTCAGAGAAACGGCCCCGGCCGGCTGCCCCCCGATAAGCGGAGAAACGGCGGCACAGACGGCACAGGCGGCGAGGACGGCGGAAATTCTGCGGAAATACATCCTGCTGACGGCTCCTTTCTGACAGTGGATTACCAGTAGCTGATGAAGTTGGCGGGATTCTGGCGCACACCGTTGTAGTAAACTTCAAAGTGGAGATGCGGGCCGGTGACATTGCCGGTCGCGCCGACCCTGGCGATGACCTGCCCCTGCGTGACCGTCTGGCCCGGACTGACCAGAAGGGTGGAGCAGTGAGCGTAGAGGGTGACGTATCCGTCGCCGTGATTGATGACAATGTTGTTGCCGTAGCTCCAGTGGGTCATGGGAGAGGCCACGACGCCGGATTTGGCGACGACGATATCGGCGCCGTAGACACCGCTGCCGCCGATGTCCATGCCGGTGTGGAAGTCGGTGTTGTTGAACCGCCAGCCGTAGGGGGAGTTGATGTTGGAAAATCCGGGCAGCGGCCAGAGGAAGCCCGCTTCGGTGACGATGCCGCCGCCCTGCGCAGTATTCTGGGTGTTCTGCATGGCGATCTGGCGCATCAGTTCCTCAATCTCCCGGTCGATCTCCTCGGCCTCCTTGAGGCGCTGCTCCTTATTTGCTTCGAAGTTTGCCTGTTCCAGCTCGAGATTCTGGGTGGCGGTCAGGCTCTTCTGGTAGGCGGCCTCGAGCTGCCTGTTGGTTTCCTCCATCTCCTGGCGGCTCGCTTCGGCCTCGGTCTGCCGCTCGGCGAGATCCTCTCTGACCCGCTCCGCCTGAGAGCGCTCGTTCTCCAGCCCCGCCTGCTGGACACGCAGTTCCTCAAGGAGCGCGGTGTCGTGACGGGAAATCGCCTGCATCATCTCGATGCCGGTGAGAAAATCACTGAAGCTTTCAGCGGAAAAGAGCATTTCCAGCGTCGAGGTGCCGTTGGACATATAATTCGCCCGCATCCGCGCCTTATACTGATCGGAGGTATCCTCGATCTCCGCCTCCTTGGCGGAAATCTGCTCCTCGGTTTGGGCAAGCTGCTCCTCAGTCGCAGTAATTTCCTCCGAAATGGCGGTCATCTCCTGCTCGAGGACGCTCATCTTCTGCAAATTCAGCGTGATCTGCTGGTCGAGCGTCTCCTGATACTGCTGCTCCTTCACGATATCATTTTCCGTCTCAGCGAGATCCTGCTCGATCTCGGCGAGCTCCCGCTCAATTTTGTCCTTCTTGGATTCCAGGCTGTCCCTTTCCGAAGAAAGCGAGGCAGAAACAATCCAGAACGGCCGCGTCCAGCAGGCGAACGCCGCGGTAAGGGCTAAAACCAGGGCAGAGACAGCCGCCAGCGTTCTGCGGCGGATCATTTTTCCCCTCATACCGGTCCCTCCTACACCTTCAGATGTTTGCGCATACTGAACGCGCTGCCGATGCCGCCGGTCAGAATGCCGGCCAGCAGAAAGCCGCCCAGAATGGGGTAACAGAGCTCGTCAAACGGCACCATATACTGGGTCAGCGAGGCGAGCCAGGCGGAGGACTCAAAGGAGAGCGCCTCCAGGCAGACCGAGTATCCTGCCCAGATTCCCAGGAAGGCGATCACGGCGGCGATCAGTCCGAGCAGCACCCCCTCCACAATAAACGGGATGCGGATAAAGCTGTTGGTGGCGCCGACATACTTCATGATGCTGATTTCCTTGCGCCGGCTGAAGACCGAGGCGCGGATGGTGTTGGTGATGACGACGATCGAGACAAGGATCAGGGCCGCGATTACCGCGCCGCCCAGGGTGTTGACCATCGAGCGGATGTCCACCAGCGTCTTGGTCAGATCGGTAGGCGCCTCGGCCACATCGACATAATCCATGCGGCGGATGGCGGCGACGATGGTGTCCGCCCGTTCCGGCTCAATAATCTTGGCGGTAAATTTTGCAGGGAGGATGGAGGCCGCTTCATCTTCCATGCCGTCGAGCAGGTAGCCGTCCTCGCCGAGACTCTCCTTGTATTCGGCGAAGCCCTCCTCCGCCGAAACATAGACGACCTCGCCGAGACCCTCGACTCCTTCCAGCTCCGCCTTCATGGTGTCCATATATTCGAGAGGGGTGTCCATCTCCATGAAAATGACGACCTCGTTCTGCTGTCCGATGTATTCGACAATGCTGTCGACGTTGAGGCTGAAGAGCACCGCAAACCCGACGATCAGCAGGCAGGCGACCAGGGTGCCGACCGACGCGACCGTCATCATCCGGTTGCTCCACAGGTTATGTACGCCGTTTTTGACGAGATACCGAAAACTACTTGCTCTCATGGGCGCCTCCTATAATGCCGTCGAAGACGACTTCGCCGTCCTCGATATTGATGGTCCGTCCGCCGAAGTATTTGACCATCTCGTGCTCGTGGGTGACCATGACGATGGTGGTGCCGCAGCGGTTGATCGCCTGCAGCATCTCGACAATCTCATAGGAGAATTCCGGGTCGATGTTGCCGGTGGGTTCGTCGGCGATGATGAGGGGCGGATCATTGACCAGCGCGCGGGCCAGCGCGACCCGCTGCTGTTCGCCGCCTGAAATTTCCTGCGGATATTTCCGCGCGAGATCCTGCAGCTCCATCAGCTCGAGGACATAAGGGACCTGCTGGCGGATCACTTTATTGGAAGCGTCCGTCACCCGAAGGCTGAACGCGACGTTGTCATAGACAGTCATATTGGGAATGAGGCGGAAATCCTGAAAAACGACTCCGATACTCCGCCGGAATTTCGGAATCTGGCGCTGCTTCAGCTTGCCGAGGTTGTAGCCGTTGACAACCACCGTTCCCGAGGTCGCAAGCGTCTCCCGCAGCAGCAGCTTGATGATGGAGCTTTTTCCCGCGCCGGAAGAACCGACGATAAAGGCAAACTCCCCGCTGTCGACCCTGAGGTTTACGTCTTTGAGGGCCTCTGTCTTGTTGTCATAGCTGAAGCAGACATTCAACAAATCGATCATGCCGTGCATCCTTTCTTTCGCCCGAAAGCAATGTGATAAGCCGCGGCTTTTTTCTGTATCGCCGCATTTTGCCGGTACCTTCCGGCAAAGAAAAAAGGGCTGTCCAAAATCGGCGCGGGAGGCGCGCCTCAAATCGGACAGCCCGCTGCTGCCGCCAGGTCCTTTAGAACTTCATCGGATTGGAGGTCAGGTATTTCTTGACCATCAGCGCGATCTTAAAGATGATGGCGTCATCAAATTCCCGCAAATCCAGGCCGGTCAGCTTTTTAATTTTCTCCAAGCGGTAAACCAGGGTATTGCGGTGAACGAACAGCTTCCGGGAAGTCTCGGAAACATTCAGGTTGTTTTCAAAAAACCGGTTGATCGTGAAGAGCGTTTCGTGGTCGAGGGAGTCTATCGACCCGGTCTTGAAGACCTCCTTGAGGAAGATCTCGCACAGGGTGGTGGGAAGCTGGTAAATCAGCCGCGCGATGCCGAGGTTGTCGTAGCTGACAATCGACTGGTCGGTGTCGAACACCTTGCCGACCTCGAGGGCGATCTGCGCCTCCTTGAAAGAGCGCGCCAGATCCTTGACGCCGACCACCGCGGTGCCGATGCCAACGACCGCCTTGGTGTAAAACTCGGAGCTTAAGGTGTCCACAATGGAGCGGGCGAGCTTTTCGAGGTCCTTGGACTCGATGCCGGCCTTAATCTCCTTGATGAGGACGATGTCGGTTTCGCTGATGTTGAAGACGAAGTCCTTCTGCTTGTCCGGGAAGAGGTTCTGGATGACCTCGTAGGCGGAGACGTCGTTGGTGGAAATCACCCGCACGAGGAGGGCCACCCGGTTGACGTCGATGTTGAAGTGCAGCTCCCGGGCCTTGATGTAGATGTCGCCGGGGAGAATATTGTCCAGGACAACATTCTTGATGAAGTTGTTGCGGTCATATTTCTCGTCGTAGTACTGCTTGATGCTCGAAAGGGAGATGGCCAGGATGGAGGCGTAACGGGCGGCGAGGTCATCCGCGCCCTCGACAAAGACGGCGTAATCCGCCTTGATGTGGGGACCGAAGGGTTTGTAGGTGTAATTATCCCGGACGAAAATGTCGTGGGATTCCCCAAAATCTACGACATAATAGTTGTTGCTGGTATTGATTTTGGAAAGCTCGCTGCACGCAATAATGGCACCGGTTTCATCAATGACACCGATTTCGCGGTCAATGGTATCCCGCATCTGATGGACAACGCCCTGAAAAAGACGATTTGACATCTGAAACTACCTCTTTTCTTTCTGAATTGTGCCCGAAGCGCCCGCCGCTTTCACTGGGTTGGAGGCTCCGGCGCTGGCCGCTGCGGATTTGCTGCGATTGCAAAACGGAGAGACTCATACATCTATTATATTATCCTATTTTCCTTAAAATTGCAAGGAATTCCTGCATTTTCCCGCGATTTTTTTGCATTTTTTTCTGCTTTTCAAATTATTACAGCATCGTAACTGCTTTATTACAGATTGTAACACTTTTGCTCCGGCAATTTGTGAATACAGCGTAAATTTTTCGAGAAAATATCGTCGTTTTGCCTTTTTCCGAAAAAAGTGCCGGACAGTGCATTTTCCGGGGTCCGCAAATTCCGTCAAAACATTTTCCCGCAGGCGGACGGAAACGCGGCAACACCTCTTGCAATT
>CALXIG010000084.1 GCA_944388305.1 uncultured Clostridia bacterium | reverse complement strand
CTTGGCCTGCTGTGCAATTTCAATATCGGTCAGCATACTGATTCCTCCTGTATTTTATCCTGTTTCATCTTTTCACTGCGCATATTTAACTATATTATAGCACAACCGCCCCCGCTTGCGCAACCGGGTAACGGCAAGAAATCCACAAAATCGAATCTTTTACACCCTATTCACGGGTTTCTGGTGAAATCTGGCAGATTCCAAAAAATTCACAAAAAAATCCCGTCCCTCTCCCCCGTTTCGACAATTTTTGTCCGTTCCGGCCGCTATAATAAGGACATACCAATTCCATCGCACCTTTTGGGCGGTAATCTATCGAATAGGAGGCTGTTTTCCATGAAAGACAATCCGACCTTCATCCGCAAAACCCACTGCATCCTGACCGCGTACCGGCTTGAACACTGCTGGAAAAAGCTGCTCCGCGCGAAAAAGAAAGAGCGCGGAGCGGACAGCCGGTTCGCGAAGAAGCTCGAGCTTCAGCAGGCACGGGTCCGCTATCTCACAGCGCGCTACGCCATCCTCGTCAGAGGAGCGGAGCACCCCGAGCGTCTCGCCATCTGAATCCGGCACTCCAAATGCACGCAGCCTGTCCGCGGCCGTTTGTCGGGGACAGGCTGTTTTCTCTGTTCATCCGCTCAGAGGGTGAGGCGTTCCCAGCCGGGAAGAGCCGCCAGGATGCGGGCGGCTTCCGAAAGCCCTGCGGCGTCCGGCTGAGAAAAGCGCGCGGGTTCGGGGCTGTCGAGATCCAGCACCCCCAGCAGCTGCCCTTCCCGTAGCAGGGGAAGGACCAACTCGGAGCGGGAAGCACTGTCGCAGGCAATGTGACCCGGGAAAGCGTGGACATCCGGCACGGCGACCGGCTCCCGGCGGACCGCCGCCGTCCCGCAGACGCCTTTTCCAAACGGAATGCGCAGGCAGGCGGGGTTTCCGCCGAAGGGACCGAGCAGCAGCACCTCTCCCTGCGCGAGGTAAAAGCCCGCCCAGTTGACCCGCGGCAGTTCCCCGTAAAGCAGCGCCGCCGCATTGGCGAGATTAGAGAGGAGCGGCGCCTCTCCATCCATCAGCGCAGCCAGCCGGGCGTTCAGCGCCCGATAAAACTCACTCACCGTCTGTTCCCTCTTTCTGCGCCTTCAGCAGGTCGCGGATCTCCGTCAGCAGCTCTGCCTCTGTGGGGGCGGGCGGCGCAGGAGGTGCGGCGGGAGCCTCCTCCTGCTTTGCCGCCTCTTCCTCCGCCTTTTTCAGGTGGAGCTTCTCCGCGGCGGCGGCAGCGGCGGCGGTGGCCTTGTTCATCATCCGCACCGCGAGGAAAATGCAGAAGGCGATGATGAGAAAATCCACGACGTTTTGAATGAAATTCCCGTAGGTGATCGCCGCCTCGGCCGAGACGACATTGCCCGCCTCATCGGTTACGGCGGGGGACAGCACCCATTTCAGCGAGGAAAACTGCATCCCGGCGGTCATCCAGCCGAAAACAGGCATGATGATGTCGTTGACAAGGGAGGTCGTAATCTTGCCGAAGGCGTTACCGATGACAACACCGACCGCCAGGCTGATGACATTCCCCTTAAACGCGAACTCTTTGAATTCCTTCCAGAATTTCATGGCAAATTCCTTTCTTAAAATGTAAAATCATGCGGATGCCGGCCTTTCCGCCGGCACCGTTCTTATTATAGCGGATTCCTGTCGGAAAAGCAAGAAAAATGACGGTTTCAGAAGCGAAAAGCGACATTTGACGGGTTTTTGATTGACGCTGCGGAGAATCTCAGCTATAATAAAAGCCATCAATCCAAGGAGGAACACCAACATGATCCAGATCAGCAACGTGACCAAGAAATACGGCAAGGTTGTCGCCAACCGCGACATCAGCTTTACGGTCGGCGACGGCAAAATTTCCGTCCTTCTGGGGCCGAACGGGGCCGGAAAATCGACGATCATCAAGTGCATCACCGGCCTGCTCCGCTTTGAGGGGAAGATCTCCGTCGACGGATTTCCCAATAAGAGCCTTGATGCCAAACGCCGGCTGGGCTATGTCCCGGAAATGCCGGCGATTTATGACCTGCTGACCGTCGGCGAGCACATGGAGTTCATCGCCCGGGCCTACAGCCTGCCGGACAGCTGGAAGGAGTACGCGGATTCACTGCTCGCCCGATTTGAGCTCTCCGACAAAAAAGACAAGCTCGACAAGGAGCTCTCCAAAGGTAAGCAGCAGAAGGTGAGCATCTGCTGCGCGCTGCTGCCCCGCCCCACCGCCATTGTTTTTGACGAACCGATGGTCGGTCTGGACCCCCACGCCATCAAGGAACTCAAGGAGGTGTTCCGGGAACTGCGCACCGCCGGATGCAGCGTGCTCATCAGCACCCACATGCTGGACAGCGTGGAGGATTTCTGGGACACCGCCTACATCATGATGGACGGCGCCTTCGCCGCAACCAAGGAGGCGGGGGAAGACGGCGAAACGCTGGAGGAGCTGTTCTTTGCCATCACCGAAGGGCAGCCGGCGGAAGGCGGGGTGCAGTGACATGAAGGGTATCGCCTATCTCGTCCGCACCACCTTCAAAAATCAGCTCCGCGAGCTGATCCGCACTCCCGCCCGCCTGATCGCCACTCTTCTCATCGCGGCGCTGTTTGTGACGATGTTCTTCTCCTCCCCGTCAGAGGACACGTCCCGGATGCCGCTCTCCTACCTGACCGCAGGGATCACTGCCCTGTTCGCCGTGATGTTCTTTCTGATCGCCCGCAACGGCCTGAACGCGGGGGCCAGTTTCTACACGATGCCGGACGTGAGCCTTCTCTTTTCCGCGCCGGTTTCCAGCCGGACCATCCTGTTTTACGGGCTGTTCAAGCAGCTGGGGACCTCGCTGGCGCTGGGATTTGTCCTGATTTTCCAATACAGTTGGCTGCACAATCTTTTCGGCATCAGTCTGCCGGATCTGATCGTCATCCTGCTGGGGTACGCATACACCGTTTTTTCCGCCCAGCTGGCGTCCATGCTCATCTACTCCCTCACCGCGGGCAGCGATAAAAAACGCGGCGCCGCCCGGAAAATTTTCGGCGCTGCGGCCGCGCTGGCAATTGCTGCGGCCGGCATTCCCGCCCTGATGCAGGGCGGCTCTATTCTGGAGGGAGCCGTTTCGGCGGCAAACGGGCCGTTTTCCCTCCTGATTCTGCCGGCGGGCTGGATTTCGGCGGCAGTCGGACTCCAGTTCGGCGGGGCGCCGCTGATGGGAATTGCCGGACTGACGCTGGCTGTGCTCCTCCTGGCTCTGATGGTGCTGCTCCTCGCCCGGGTGGATGCGGACTTCTACGAGGATGTCCTGCGGGCGACCGAGGTGAGCCATTCGGCCATCACCGCCAAAAAGGAGGGGAAGGTGCAGGACGTTCTGCCCCAGAACGTCAAGGTCGGCAAGGTCGGAATCGGCGGCAAAAGCGGCGCGATAGCCTTCTACTACAAGCACAGGCTGGAGAACCGCCGCGCGCGGATTTTCCTGATGGACGGCCTCTCCCTCATCATGGCGGCGATGACCCTGGCCTTCGGCTTTTTCATGCGGGCCGGCGGCGGGGTGCTGGCGGCCTTTGCGTTCGCGTGCTACCTGCAGCTCTTCACTACCTCATCGGGGCGCTGGGTTCGGGAGCTGACTCTGCCTTATGTCTACATGGTTCCGCAGCCGGCCTTCCGGAAGCTCGCGGCCATCTGTCTGGAGCAGGT
>CALXIG010000083.1 GCA_944388305.1 uncultured Clostridia bacterium | reverse complement strand
GGTAAAGGGTGTGCTGTGGTATCAGGGCTGTTCCGACGCGAACCCCGCGGCCTCAGCGAGCTATCTGGAGCGCTTTTCCGCCGTTGTCGCCCGCTTTCGGGAGGAAATGGGCGCGGAGGTTCCGTGGCTGACCGTCCAGCTCAACCGCCAGATGGAGGGCGGCGGGGAGAATGTCGACGCTTTCTGGGGACAGGTGCGGGAGGCACAGCGTCAGGCCGCACGGACCATCCCCGGCGTCTCGGTCGTTCCGTCGACCGACTGTCCTTTAAGCGACGGCATTCACAACAGCGCCTCCGCCAACGTGATGCTCGGGGAACGGCTGGCTGCGGCCGCCCTGCGGGACATCTATGGACGGCAGCACAGCCACCCCGCCCCCGACCTCGCGGAAGCTGTCCTGCGGGAGCCGCGCTGTATCGCACTCCGCTTTGACAACGTCGCGGGCCGGCTCTACGACATTGACTCGGAACAGATCCGCCGCAGGGCCGTGACCGTCTCCGACAACGGGGGAGAGATCCCGGTCGAAGGAATGACCTGCGCGGGAGATACGCTGCTGCTCCGCCTCGGGCGGGGCGTGGGGGAAGGCTGCACCGTCTCGGCAGGCTGGCAGCAGCAGCCTCCTGTCCTGATGCCGGTTGACGCCGCGACTCATCTGCCCCTCCTCTCCTTTTACCAGGTCAAAGTTTCGGAACAATAAGAAAGGATGTGCCACATGGCTGACAATATTCTGCTCATCACCACCGACCAGCAGCGGTTCGACACTATCCAGGCGCTCGGCAACCGCAGCATCTTCACCCCGCACCTGAATTACATGGCGTCGCAGGGGACCGCCTACACCCGCTGCTACGCCGATTGCCCCATCTGCGTGCCGTCCCGCACTACCATCATGACCGGGCAGCGCGGCTTTGAGAGCGGGGTCGTCTCCAACGCGACCCATGCGGAGCTGATGCAGCGTGCGACCGCCGAGCGGCGCACCCTCCCCGCCATCCTCACCGACCATGGCTACCAGACCAAGGCGATGGGCAAGATGCACTTCGACCCGGCCCGCGCCCACTACGGCTTTGAGGAGATGACCCTCCCTCTCGACTATATGCGGGAGTACGATGGCCGCGCCGACACCGCCCGGCCCAAGATTCACGGGGTCGGGGAGTGCGAGTTCGAGCCGGTCCTTTCGACCGTCGAGGTCAAGGACAGCATCACCGCCTGGACGGCCGACGGGGCGGTGGACTTCCTCGAGACCCGCGACCCGTTGCGCCCCTTCTTCCTCTGGACGAGTTTTACCAAACCGCACCCGCCCTTCGACCCCTGCCGGGATTTCTGGGCGCTTTACGAGGGGATCCCCCTGCCGCCCGCCGTCCATGGCGACTGGAGCCGGACAGCGGAGGAGGCCCCGCAGGGCTTCCTGGCCGGGACTTACGAAAATTCCAACGTCTATCTCTTCACCCCTGAGCAGATCGCGGCCTCCCGCCGGGCCTACTACGCGATGATTACCCAGATCGACTACTCCCTCGGCCGGATCTTCGGCTGTATGCGGGAGAACAATCTCTTCAGGAACACCTGGGTCATCTTCACCTCCGATCACGGTGAGATGCTGGGCGACCATTTCATGGCGCAGAAGAATCTCTTTTTTGAAGGTTCGGCCCATGTGCCGCTGCTCATCATGCCGCCGCAGGGGCGGGGGCTGCCGGTCAACGTCCGGGTGGACTCGCTGGCTGAGATCGCGGACATCTTCCCCACCATTCTCGACATCGCGGGCATCGAGCCGCCCGCCGAGGCGACGGGCAGGAGCCTTTTGCGCGACCCCGGCGAGCGGACCTTCTACGGTGCGAGCATTGGACAGCATTTCTGCGTGATGGAGGGTAAAAAGAAGCTCATTTACTGCGTCCGCGGGGGACATGTCCTCCTGTTTGACCTGGAGAACGATCCGATGGAGCAGCACGACCTTTCGAACGACCCGGCGCACGCCGCCGAGCGGGACCGCCTTTACGGGATGCTGCTCGCCCACGCGGCGGAACACTGCCCGGACGCGGTTGAAAACGGGAAATTTAAGGAAATTGCGCCGCCCCGCTTCCCGGGAGATATGCCGGGCCGGTGGTACGGCTTCCACTATAAGGACTACTCGGTCGACACCTTCCATTGATGGCCGGCGTGCCGCTTTTTTCAGAGGGGGAGTCTCATGCCAAACTGGAATCCCTGGCACGGCTGCCGCAAAAAAAGCGAGGGCTGCCAGAACTGCTACATGTATTTTCTGGACGCTCAGCGTGGGCGGGACGGCTCCCAAATCCGCCGCGTCCAGGCGGGCTTCGCCCTGCCGCTCCAGCGTAAACGGGACGGCGGCTTTCTGGTGCGGCCGGGCAGCCGGCTCTATGTCTGCATGACCTCCGATTTCTTTCTGGAGGAGGCCGATTCCTGGCGGCCGGAGGCGTGGGCGATGATCCGCAGCCGCCCCGACGTACTGTTCTGCATCCCCACCAAGCGGCCCGAGCGGGTGGAGAAACATCTTCCGCCCGGCTGGGGGACGGATGGCTGGGAAAATGTACAGCTCAATGTGACGGCGGAAAACCAGCGCCGGGCCGACGAGCGGCTGCCCATTTTAAACGCCCTGCCCTTCCGGCGGAAGGGAGTCTTCGCCTCGCCGCTGCTCGGGGAGATCCGGATGGAGCGCCACCTGGCTGCCGGGCAGATCGGGGAGGTCTCGGCCGGCGGGGAGAATTACGCCGGAGCCCGGGTCTGCGACTTCGCCTGGGTGGAGAGCCTTTACCGCCAGTGCC
>CALXIG010000082.1 GCA_944388305.1 uncultured Clostridia bacterium | reverse complement strand
AGAGTTCCTCTTCGGTCATTCTGCCCATCGGCTCTATGACGAACAGCACCAGGTCCACGTCGGCGACGCTGTCGGTGACCACCCGGTTCATGTGGCCGCTCAGTTTGGTTTTCGGTTTGTGAAAGCCGGGGGTGTCCAGGAATACCCACTGATAAAGATCTTCGGTGAGCACGCCGGTGATCCGGGTGCGGGTAGTCTGGGGCTTGGAGGACACAATGGCGATCTTTTCCCCCAAAAGGGTGTTCAGAAGGGAAGATTTGCCCACGTTGGGCTTGCCGACGATGGCGACAAACGCGGATTTGGTATTCATAAATTCTCCTTGTTATAATTTTTTCAGCGTTCCGTTTTCAAAATAGTAGATGTCTTCCATCTTGTAGCCGTAGGGGGAGCCGGGAAGGCCGATGTGCGGCTCAAAGGTGAAAAAGGGGACGGAGGACAGCGGCGCGGCATTGCCCTTTTCGGTGTAGATCCGGTCCTCTTTGCGTTTGGCGATGGAGTGGCCCAGATTTCCGGCAAAATCCAGATTGACATATCCGAGCTCCTGGATGAAACGGTTGATATGAAAGAACAGCTCTTCAAACGTCGTATCCGGACGCACAAAGCGCGCCATTTCCGCGTGCAGCCGCTCCTCTGTCAGAAGGCCGTCCCTCCACTGCGGATTTTGAATCTGAGCGGCGCAGAGGACCGCCTTCCCGTTTTCCAGCACGAGGGTGCGGGCGTAATCCCCCCAGATATCCCCGATTTGGGGGCTTAAGTCGATTGTGATGAGGTCGTCGGGCTGGAGGACAGCCGGGGGCGTCTGATATTCCCGCCCGGAAAGGGAGAGGGCGGTATCTGTGCCGGAAAAACAGAAGGCACCCACATCCCAGTACCAGAAGGAACTGGCGCCGAGGCTTCGCATCTTTTCCTCGCAGCGCTGCCGCAGCTCCGCGAGGGGCATCCCCGGGCAGAGGATGTGCGCGGCGTATGCCATTGTCTCTTTGGCGAGATTCTGCACTTCGCGGTAGTTCATTCTTTCTTCCTCCTCCGGCGTTTTGCCCTGATTTTTGGATACAGGGCGAGGATGGCCCAGGCGGCTGCCAGCAAAGCGGGATAGAGCAGAAAAAGCAGTCCGCCCTGCAGGCCGTAGTTGCGGTAATTGCCGCCGGGAAAAAAGAGCAGCTGCCAGACCATGCTGCATGACATTTCGCAGGCGAGCATGGCGATCCCAGCCCGTTTGAGGCCCTTGCGGGTCCAGTTTTCAGTCAGGATGGAAAATGCGGTCAGGCAGAGCACGCATCCGGTCAAAACCAGGCCGATTCCTTCTATTTTGTGCCAGTTGAAGATGCAGAACAGCATACAATTACCCCCTATGCGGCTAATCCTTAAACAGTCTGTTCCCATAAAAGACGAACCACGCCCCGCCTGCGGCCAGTGCGGCGAACAGTGCCGCCAGCAGGGGAACTGACAGGATTTCCAGCACCGTTTCCCACAGGCGCGCAGGTTCCCCGAACAGGCAGACGCCCACCAGCACCGCCGCCAGCGCCGCGATGAGCACCGCCCCGGCCGCGGCGTCTTTGGCAATGCGGGCGAGGTCGTGATAGGCGGGGCTCGCGAGGTTCACCAGCGCTTCCAGCGCGGTGTTGACCGCCTCAAAGGCAATCACCGCCCCCATGACCAGAAACAGCGCCGCGTACTCCCCCCGCTCCAGCCGGTAGACAAGGGAAAAAGCGGTGACGAAAACCGCCGCCGCCAGATGGATCCGCATATTCCGTTCGTTTTTCACGCAGAAGCGAATGCCCCGCAGGGCGTATCCGAAGCTTCTGCCCAGAGCCCGAAGCTGCCTGCCGAAATTCTCCCTCATTCTCCCATAACGTAGCTCGCGCCGCGGGGAATGCCGAGCATGGTCAGCACCGTCTCCTCTTTTTCCCGCATCCGGACCGCCGCCAGACCGCCTTCCTCGTGGTCATAGCCCAAAAGGTGGAACATGGAGTGGACAGTCAGGAAGCCGACTTCGCGCTGAAGCGAATGGCCGAAGGTGTCGGCCTGCTCAAACGCCTTGGGCATGGAGATGACGATGTCGCCCAGCAGTAGGGCGCCGGTCGATTCGTTGCGGTCATACTTGCCGTCCTTGCCGAGCGGGAAGCTCAGCACGTCGGTGACGGCATCCTTGCCGCGGTGTTTGGCATTCAGCTCCCGGATTTCTTCGTTATTGACAAAGGAGACGGAGATTTCCGCGTCCTCGGTGAAATTCTCTTCCCGGAGGGCCGCGTTGCAGCAGCGGCGAACCAGCAGGCGGATGCCGGTGGGAATTTTTACGTCGTTCTGGCGGTTGGAGATGATTACTTTTACTTTGTTCATGATCTTGATTTCCCCTCCTCGTAGTATCTGTCGTACGCTTTGATGATGTCCTGCACGAGCTTGTGACGGACGACATCTTTGTCGCTGAATTTGACAATGGCAATATCATCCACATTGCGGAGCACCCGCATCGCCTCGACCAGCCCGGATTTTTTATTGTCGGGAAGGTCGATCTGGGTAATATCGCCGGTGATGATGATTTTGGAGCCAAAGCCCATGCGGGTGAGGAACATTTTCATCTGCTCCCGGGTGGTGTTCTGCGCCTCGTCGAGGATGATGAAGGATTCATCCAGCGTCCGGCCGCGCATATAGGCCAGCGGGGCCACCTCGATGCTGCCGCGCTCCTGATATTTCATGAAGTTTTCCGCGCCCAGAAAATCAAACAGCGCATCGTATAGCGGGCGCAGGTAGGGGTCAACCTTGTTTTGCAGGTCGCCGGGGAGAAAGCCCAGCTTTTCTCCGGCTTCGACGGCGGGCCGGGTGAGGATGATGCGGTTGACCTCTCCGGCGCGGAAGGCATTCACCGCCATCGCGACAGCCAGGTAGGTTTTGCCGGTGCCGGCGGGCCCGACACCCAGGGTGATGGTGTTCTCCTGGATCATTTTGATGTACCGCTTCTGCCCGATGGTCTTGGGATGGACGGGTTTGCCCTTTTGCGTGACGCAGATGGCCCGTTCACTCAGGGAGGAGAGCTCCTGCTCGTGCCCTTCGCTCACCAGAGAGATGGCGTAGCGCACATTCAGCTCGTCGATTTCCCTGCCCTGTGCAGCCAGCGGCAGCAGCGCCTCAATGGCCTTTGCACAGTTTGCCACCTGGGTCTCCTCGCCGAGAATTTTCATGTCGCAGCCGCGCAGGATGATTTCCACCTGATATTCCTTTTTGAGGATCTCGAGGTTGCGGTCATAACTGCCACAGATCGCGATCCCCTCCGGTGTGCTGTTCATGGTGATGAGCTGTTCCGCCAATAAGATGAACCTGCCTTTCCGCAAAATGCTGTTTGAAGAAACTTCTGAAATTACTAGTATTATACCATAGAAAATGCAGTTTGTATCTATGCGGATTTAACAAATATTTCTGATTTTTGACGCCTTGAAACCGTCTATTTATCACATTCTCTGTAATGATCCGTTAAATGTGAATGGCTTTTAGGATATTTTTCACAAGCCGGACGTTTGGGAGGGGGAGGGTTGTCCCTCTGTGCGTGAATTGACAATTTCCCGGGAAACGGCTATACTGAAGGAAGAATGCAAACGGGAGGCGATATTTGATGAAGCTCGGATTTCAAATTTCCAGTCTCCGCCCCTGCCTGCGGACGCCGGAAGAGGTGGAAGAATCCGTCGCCCGGCTGACCGCGATGGGCTGGCGGGAGATGCAGATCCAGTGGATCGACCCTGCGGTTCCGGACGAGGCTGCCGCGGAGATCTTTGCGCGGCACGGCGTCCGGGTCATCGGCGTGCAGGACAAGACCGGCGCGGTTTTTCAGAATCTGGAGCGGATGCTCGCGCAGAACCGGCTCTGGGGCGGGGAGCTGCTCACCGTCAGCGGCATTCCGGCGGAGAATTTTTTGCCGGATGGACTCGCAGCCTTTGCAGAGCAGCTTCGCGCGCTCGCCGCGCGGCTGGCTGGGGAGGGGATGCGGCTCTCCTTCCACCCGGTCTGGACGGATTTCGCGCCGGCGGAGGGACTGCCCGCCGCCCTGCGGCTGCTGGATGCCCTGCCGGAGATGGAGCTGACCCTGTGCGTCTATCACGCGGTCAAGGCGGGGCTGGATCCCTGCGCGCTGCTGCGCCGGTACGCGGGGCGGGTGAGCGTTGTTCACCTCAAAAATTCGGCGGTCCTGCCGGACGGGAGGGAGGTTCTGATGCCGGTCGGGCAGGGAAATATCGACTGGCCGCCCATCCTTGCCGCCTGCCGGGAAACGGGAGTGCGGTTTGTGCTGGCCGAGCAGGAGCGCTGGGAGAAGGACCCCTTTCTCTGCATGGAGGAGAGCTTTACCTATCTGACCGGGCTGGGCCTTGTGCCGTAATTTCCGGCGGATACTCTGCAAACTGAAAGGAGCGGATTGCTATGACGAAAATTCAGGCCCACCGCGGCGCGAGCTGCGAGCGCCCCGAAAACACCCTGGCTGCCTTCCGCCGCGCGATCGAGCTGGGCGCGGACGGCATCGAGCTCGACGTGCACCTTCTCCCGGACGGGACGCTGGCGGTCCACCACGACGCCACTTTGGGGCGCTGCGAGCCGGGCATGTCCGGAAGCCTGTACAGCCGCACCGCCCGGGAACTTTCGGCGCTGGGCATCCCCACCTTCCGCGAGGCGCTGGAGGTCATCGCGCCCTCCGGCCTCTTTTTAAATGTAGAGGTGAAGGCGGGCACCGGTTTCCTCACCGCGGTGGGGGAGGAGACCGTCCGCCTGCTGCGGGAATCCGGCATGGAAAAGCGCTGCATCCTCTCCTCCTTCAACCACTACCTCCTGCGGGAGCTGAAGCAGTCCTTCCCCGGATTCCAGGTCGGGGCGCTGTACAGCGCCGCCTACGGCTTTGACATGGTGGATTACGCCGTCCGGCACGGTTTCGACGCCCTCCACGCGGATTACCGCCTAGCGGACGAGGCGCTGGTCCAAAAAGCGCACGCGGCGGGGCTTGCGGTCAACGTCTGGACGGTCGACCGGGAGGCGGATATCCGGCGGATGCTGCTCCTGGGAGTCGACAACCTCATCTCCAACGACGCGGCGCTGGCGCTGCGGCTTGCCGGCCGGACTTTTTGAAGCGGCGATCCGGCCCGGAAAAAGGCGGGTACTGGAAAAGGCTTCTTTTTTGTGAAAATTCGTAAAAATTTACTCAATTATTTGTTTGAAATAGAATGGAAGAGGTGGGTTGTCGCAAGTATCTAATAATTTTTCTGTCAAGTCCGTAAAAATCCGAGAAATTATATAAAAAGGCTTGACATTTTACCGTAAACAGTGTATGATAAAGATAACGCAGAAAGATCAGGTGAAAAACCGTATGAAGGATGCCCCAAAACTTTCCGATGAGGTCCTCGTAGAGCGGTACCGTGCGCGGAGCAGTGAGGCGCTGGCCGAGCTGATGGGCCGGTATCTTCCCCTGATCCACAAAATTGCGTTGCAGTATCAAGATGTTCTTGATTTCGACGATTTGGTCCAGGAAGGCTGCATCGGCCTTCTGGACGCCGTCAGAAGCTTTCACCTCGACACATCCTCCTCGTTCAGCCCGTATGCGATGGCCTGCGTCAGAAACCGGATGCGCAAGGCGGTGGAAAAGAGCAGGACCGGCAAGTCCCGCCTGCTCACCGAAAGCCTGCCTCTGGATGACAGCGCCGAAATTCAGTCCGGCACACTCACGCCGGAGCAGATCTGCATCGACCGGGAAACGCTCGCGGCGGTCATGAAGGCGGTCGATACCGCGCTCTCCCCGTTTGAGCGGAAGGTTTTCTTTGCAAGCCTTTCCGGTCAGGATTACCGCACCATCGCAGCCTCCCTGAATATCTCTCCAAAGTCAGTTGATAATGCTCTGCAGCGTGTCCGCCGGAAACTCAGATCGGTTCATCGGCACTGATTCGTCCATATGCCCCAATAGCTTAATCGCAGAGCGTTGCTAGTCAAAGGTGGCGGTGCAATTCCGCCGGCGGGCAAATATTTAACCTAAGCGAGGTATAAAAAGATGTTCGAAGACAAAATCCTGAAATGTAAGGACTGCGGCAAGGAGTTCGTGTTCACCGCCGGTGAGCAGGAGTTCTATGCGGAGAGAGGCTTTGAGAACGAGCCCCAGAGATGCAAGGAGTGCCGCGCTGCCCGCAAGAACAGCACAAAGTCTCAGAGAGAGATGTTTGTTGCCACCTGCGCCGCCTGCGGAGCCGAAGCGAGAGTCCCCTTTAAGCCCCGTGAAGACCGTCCTGTGTATTGCAGCGAGTGCTTCGCGAAGATGAAGGGTGAGGCGTAAGCTTTCCTTCTGCCTTCCCCAAATAGGATTGCAGTCTCAAAAGAACCGGAGAGGTCTCCGGTTCTTTTTTTGTGGAAAAATTAAAATTTGACAGGAAAATCCAGCAGTTTTTCCTGTTTTTTGAATATTTTTGGAAAATACTTGACAAAATCTTGAATCTCGATTATAATTTTTATAGCTTAATCATTAAGCGGTTAATGGATTTGCCGCATATGCCATTTTGGAAAAGGAGGAGAAAAGATTGAATGCCATTGACCACGAGCTGGCAGAGAAATTCCGCAGGCTCAGCGTCCAGCACCGGCGCGCCCTCGATCAGGCGAGCCTCAAAACCGGCCTTTGCCGCTCACAGCACCACCTGCTGATGTCCGTTTCCCGGATGCGGCTGTCTTCCCAGAAGGAGCTGGCCGCCAGGCTGGATCTGACGCCCGCCGCCGTGACCCAGAGCCTGAAAAAACTGGAAAAAGGCGGCTATGTCCGCCGCGTGACCGACCCCTCCGATAACCGCTGCCACCAGATCGACCTCAGCGAAAAGGGGGAGGCGGTGCTCCGCCAGAGCATCGAGATTTTTCACAGGGTGGACACCGAGATGTTTGCCCACTGCAGCGCCGAGGAGAAACAGATTCTGCTCCGCTGTCTGGATAAAATGTACGAAAGCCTGCTGGCAGGCAATGTGCCGGCCGGCAGCAAGGAGGAAACCCCATGAGACAGTTTTGGAAGTATGTCCGGCCGTATCTCGCCGGTTTCCTGTTCGGACCGCTGCTGATGATCGTCGAGGTTGTCGGGGAGGTCATTCTGCCCCGGCTGACCGCGCTCATCATCAACTACGGCATCGTCGCCGAAGACATGGGCTACATGATCCGGACCGGCCTGCTGATGGGCCTCGTCGCCCTGATTATGATCGCGGGCGGCGCGGGCGGCAACTACCTTTCCGCCTGGTCCGCCACCAATTTCGCGACAGACCTGCGCACCGACCTGTTCCACAAGGTGCAGCAATTCTCCTTCCGCAACATCGACCACTATTCCACCGGCTCCCTGGTCACCCGCCTGACCAACGACGTGACCCAGATTCAGAACGTCATCCGCATGATTCTCATCATGATGCTCCGCGCGCCCGGCATGTTTATCGGCGCCCTCATCATGGCTTTTCACATGAATGCGCGGCTGGCGCTTGTGATCGCCATTGTGATCCCGGTCCTGGCGGTTTCCATCGGCATGATTATCCGCACCGCTTATCCCCGGTTCGACGCGCTCCAGCGCCGGGTGGACAACCTGAACAACAGCGTTCAGGAGAATCTGATCAATGTCCGCCTCATCAAGTCCTTCGTGCGGGAAGACTATCAGCGGGAAAAATTTCAGAAAACCAACCGCGACTACAAAGAGGGAATGCTTCGCGCGATGAAAATCGCCATCCTCAACATGCCCCTCATGATGCTGGTGATGAATTTCACCACCATCGCCGTCGTGTGGTTTGGCGGAAACTATGTTATCGCGGGGAGAATGGATGTCGGCGACCTGACCGCCTTCCTCACCTATGTGGTACAGATCCTTTCATCGCTGATGATGCTCGCCATGATCCTGCTGCAAAGCTCCCGCGCAATCGCTTCCGCCCACCGCATCCTGGAAGTCCTCAATACCGACGTGGATCTGACCGACGAAAACGCCCGCCACAAGGAGGTAAAAGTGACAAAGGGAAGCGTCGAGTTCCGCCACGTGGATTTTGGATACGGCGGAAACAAGGTGCTGGAGGACATCAGTTTCACCATCAGGCCCGGCCAGATGGCCGGCATTATCGGGGCGACCGGCTCCGGCAAGACCAGCCTTGTCCAGCTGATTCCGCGCCTTTATGACGTCACCGGCGGACAGGTGCTGGTTGACGGCGTCGACGTCCGGGACTACAGCCTGAAAGAGCTGCGCAGCGGGGTGGGCATGGTGCTTCAGACCAACACGCTCTTTTCCGGAAGCATCGCAGAAAACCTCCGTTGGGGTGACGAATCCGCCTCGATGGAGACGGTGCGCACCGCGGCGGCCCACGCGCAGGCAGACGGTTTTGTCACCGGGTTCACCAACGGCTATGAGACCGAACTGGGGCAGGGCGGCGTCAATGTCTCGGGCGGACAGAAGCAGCGCCTGTGTATTGCGCGGGCCCTGCTCAAAAAGCCGAAAATCCTCATTCTCGACGATTCCACCAGTGCGGTCGACACCGCCACCGAGGCCAGAATCCGCGAAACTTTCCGCACCGACCTGAAGGATACCACCAAGCTGCTCATCGCCCAGCGAATCACCTCGGTGATGGACGCGGACGTCATCATTGTCCTGGATGAAGGAAAAATCCTCGATATGGGCAGCCATGACGAGCTGCTTGCCCGCTGCGAGGCCTATCAGGAAATTTACTATTCTCAGAAGGAAAAGGAGGCGCCGGCAGTATGAGCCAGAATGCAAAAGGTCCCGGCGGACCGCGCGGTCCGCGGCATGGCGGCCCCGGCGGCAAGCCGAAAAATGCGGGAAAGACAATGAAGCGGCTGCTCAGCTACCTGAGCGCCTATAAACTCCGGCTGATTCTCGTGTTTTGCTTTGTCGTCCTTAACACCGCCTCCTCTTTGGGCGGCTCTTACATGCTGCGGCCCATCATCAACACCTATATCTTCCCGCCGGACGGCAGCCCGGGCAGCGTGACCGGTTTGCTGGGCGCCCTCGCCCTGATGGCGGCGGTTTACCTCATCGGCGTCGCCTCCACCTATCTCCAGACCCGGATGATGATCGGTATTGCGCAGAACGCGATGGAGCGGATCCGCAACGACCTCTTTACCCATCTGCAAAAGCTTCCCATCCGTTACTACGACACCCACACCCATGGCGACCTGATGAGCCGTTTCACCAACGATATCGACCGGATGGACGAGTGCGTCTCCAACAATGTCGTGCAGCTCTTTTCCGGCGTCATCACCGTCAGCGGCACGCTGATCCTGATGATTTCGCTCAGTCCCTGGCTGACGCTGGTGACCGTTCTGATGGTCCCCGTCATCCTTCAGGTGGTCAATTTTATCGGCCGCCGCAGCCGCAAGCTGTTTGTCGCCCAGCAGGAAGTGCTCGGCACTGTCAACGGCTATATCGAGGAGATTGTCACCGGCCAGAAAGTCGTCAAGGTCTTCTGCCACGAGGATTCGGTCGAGCGCGTCTTTGGCGGACACAACCGGGAACTGCGCGACAAGCAGATCAGGGCCATGTTTGCCGGCGGCGTGATGGGCCCGCTGATGAACGGCATGGGACAGATCACCTATGCCCTCGTCGCCACTGTCGGCGGCGTTCTCTGTGTGCTCCAGCACTTTGACATCGGCGGCCTCACCGTTTTTCTCAACTACTCCCGCCAGTTCAGCCGCCCGATCAACGAAATTTCCCAGCAGATGACCACCATTTTCTCCGCCCTCGCCGGCGCGGAGCGGGTTTTCGCTGTCATAGATGAGGCGCCTGAGACCGACCGGGACGACCCCTCCCTTGGAGAACTCAGCCAGGTGCGCGGCCGGGTGGTGCTCGACCATGTCACCTTCGGCTATGAGCCTGACAAAACTATCCTCAAGGATATCTGCCTGACCGCCGAACCCGGCCAGAAAATCGCATTTGTCGGCTCCACCGGCGCCGGCAAGACGACCATCACCAACCTTCTGACCCGGTTTTACGACATCCAGTCCGGCTCCATCTCGATTGATGGGACGGATATCCGCGCTGTCCACAAGGACAGCCTCCGCTCCCACATCGCGATGGTTCTTCAGGACACCCACCTTTTCACCGGTACGATTATGGAAAATATCCGCTATGGCCGGCTGGACGCGACCGACGAGGAAGTGATCTCCGCCGCCAAAACGGCGAGCGCGCACTCCTTCATTCAGCGCCTGCCCAACGGCTACCAGACGGTGCTTGAAGGGGATGGCGCCAACCTGAGCCAGGGACAGCGGCAGCTTCTGAACATCGCCCGCGCCGCCATCTCCCACGCCCCGATCCTCATTCTGGACGAGGCGACCAGCTCGGTCGACACCCGCACCGAAAAGCACATCGAGCACGGCATGGACCGCCTGATGAAAAACCGCACGACCTTTGTCATTGCGCACCGCCTCTCCACCGTTAAAAATGCGGACTGTATCATCGTTCTGGAGCACGGCGAAACTATCGAGCGCGGCACCCACGAGGAACTGCTCGCCCTCGGCGGCCGGTACTACAGCCTCTACACCGGCAAGCTTGAGCTGGACTGAATCGTTCCGGCAAAAATGTCCGCCCGGCTTCTTAAAAGAAGCCGGGCGGACTGTCCTTTGGGGGAATGAAGGGGAAATTCCCGCTATTTGTTCATGCTTTCTTTCAGCGCGACGAACTGGCGGATCAGCTCGACCGTCCCATCGACGCCGAGTGCGCCGGTATTGATGGCGAGATGATAGTGTTCCGCCTGCCCCCACTTGTTTCCGGTGTAGAACTGGTGGTAGGAGGCCCGCTTTTTGTCCATCTTCTGCAATTTTTCCTGCGCTTTTTCCGGTGCGAGGCCGTAGTAGGTGGTAGCCCGCGCAATCCGGCTATCCATGTCGGCATACAGGAAGATGTTGACGCAGTTTTTGCGGTTGCGGAGGATGTACTCCGAGCAGCGCCCGACGATGACGCACGGCCCTTGATCCGCCATCTTGCGGATGGTGTCCGCCTGCACCAGAAAAACCTGGTCGCTTAAGGGCAGTTCCGGTGAAACGGTGCCGCCCCGCAGCAGCCCCGCGTTCAGGGAGAGGGTGTAGAGCAGGCTGTTGGTGGGCTTTTCCTCCAGCTGTTCGAGCACTTCGCGGGAAAGGCCGCTTTGTTCGGCGGCACGCAGGATAATCTCTTTATCATAGAAGGGAATGTCCAGTGCCTCCGCGAGCTTGCGCCCGATAAACCGGCCGCCGCTGCCGTACTGCCTGCTGATGGTGATGACTGTCTGCGTGTTTGCCATGTGGATCACTCCTTCATTTGGGTTCACGAACGGAACTCATTTTCTACTTTTATTATCATACCTACACACAAATAAGTCAAGCGATTTTGAAAAATTGTAAATATTCTTCAAAAACCGGCAAAATCCCCTTGCGCAGCGGCGGAAAACCGGGTATACTGAATAGCAAAAAGGAGATGCTTTCATTTTGGAATGGATTCTTCGCTGGGATAACGTGCTGCTGGACTGGATTCAGACTCTGCGCACTCCGTTTGGAGACTGGCTGATGCCGGCTGTCAGCTCGCTCGGCAATGCCGGACTGGTGTGGATCGCGCTCTGTGCCGCACTGCTGTGCTTCCGGAAAACGCGGCGAGCAGGGGTCGCGATGGCTGCCGCCCTGCTGGTCAATCTTGCCGCCTGCAACCTGGTGCTGAAGCCGCTGGTGGGGAGAATTCGCCCTTTCGAGGCAAACGCCTTTACCGGTCTGCTCATTGCACCGCCGGGGGACCCGTCCTTTCCTTCGGGACACACCGCCGCTTCCTTCGCGGCTGCCGCCGCCCTTTGGCGCTACCACCGGAAGGGAGGCGCGGCGGCCTTTGCGCTCGCAGGATTGATGGGCCTGTCGCGGCTTTATCTTTACGTCCATTATCCGAGCGATGTGCTCGCCGGGGCGCTGACCGGTGCCGCCGCCGCATGGCTGGGCGTTTGGGTGGAGCATTGGCTGTACCGCCGGCGAAGTGACCGCGGAAATATTGCAAAAACGTAAATTTTACTTTAAAAAATTTTGGATTCCCTTGATTTCTTTCGAAAAGGGATTATAATGGAATCAAAGTGTTAGCACTCAAAAATATAGAGTGCTAAAAATTTGAAAATAAGGTGATTACACAATGGCAACCAGAGAATTCAAAGCAGAATCCAAGCGGCTCTTGGATATGATGATTCATTCCATTTACACCCATCGGGAGATTTTCCTCCGCGAGCTGATTTCCAACGCGAGCGACGCCATCGACAAGCTCTACTACCAGGCACTCAAAGAGGACGTCACCGGCCTCAACCGCGACGACTTTTTCATCCGCATCACGCCGAACAAGGAAGCGCGCACCCTCACAATTTCGGACAACGGCATCGGCATGAATGAGGAGGAACTGGAAAACAATCTCGGCACGATCGCCCAGAGCGGCTCGCTGAATTTTAAAAAGGAGAACGAGCAGTCTGAGGAGATCGACATCATCGGCCAGTTCGGCGTCGGCTTCTACTCCGCCTTTATGGTCAGCGACAAGGTGACCGTCCTCACCAGGCCCTTCGGCTCGGACAAAGCCTGGCGCTGGGAATCCACCGGTGTGGAGGGCTACACCATCGAGGAGGCTGAAAAAGACTCCCACGGCACCGAAATCATCCTCTCCATCAAGCAGAGCACAGAGGAGGAGAATTACGACGAGTTTCTCGAGACCTACCGCCTCCAGGGACTGGTTAAAAAGTATTCCGATTATATCCGTTATCCCATTAAAATGCAGGTTGAGCACAGCCACCTGAAAGAGGGCACCGGCACCGAGGACAAGCCCGCCGAGTACGAGACCGTCGTGGAGGATGAGACCCTCAACAGCATGGTGCCGATCTGGAAAAAGAACCGCAGTGAGTTAAAGCCCGAGGACTACAATCAGTTCTATAAGGAAAAATTCTTTGACTTCCAGGACCCGCTTGCCGTCATTCACTCCAGCACTGAGGGCGCCGCGACCTATAACGCGCTGCTCTTTATCCCCGCCCGCCCGCCCCATGCCTTCTACACCCAGGAATTTCATCAGGGAC
>CALXIG010000081.1 GCA_944388305.1 uncultured Clostridia bacterium | reverse complement strand
GAATACAAAACTGCCGATGCGCTCCAGAAAATTCTCGCGCTTGCGCAGCGCTCCAACAAATATATCGACGAAACAATGCCCTGGGCGCTCGCCAAAGATGAAGCGCAGCGGGAGCGCCTCCAGGCGGTTCTCTCCAACCTGATCGAGGCCATCCGTTATCTGGGCGTGCTGCTCCTCCCCTTCCTGCCCGACACCTCTGCCTCCATCCTGGAACAGATCAACGCGTCCGGCAGTGACCTCACCTCGCTGAATGCCTTCGGCGCCGGCGCTGCCCGAAAGGTCAACGCCGCAAAGGCGCTCTTTGCCCGGCTGGACGAGGCGGAAACCATGAAGAAGATCGACGCGGAAATCATTCAGCCGCAGATCGCGGCTGCGAAGGCCGAACAGCAGGCCGAAAAACCGGAGGGCATCGCCCTGATCGGCATCGAGGACTTTGCGAAGGTCGAGCTGCGCGCCGCGAAAGTCCTCTCCTGCGAAAAGCTCAAAAAATCCAAGAAGCTTCTCCGGCTTATCGTGAGTGACGGCGACGGTGAGCGGCAGGTTCTTTCCGGCATCGCGCAGTGGTACGCACCGGAAGAGCTGGTGGGAAAGACCATTGTCCTGGTGGCAAATTTGAAACCCGCCAAGCTCTGTGGTGAGGAAAGCCGCGGCATGATTCTCGCCGCAGACTGCCCCAATGACGAGGTGCGGGTGCTTTTCCTGGATGATGCCATTCCCGCCGGCGCAAAAATCCGCTGATTTTCGAGAGGATTTGTGATGCAAGGAGAATCACTTTACACCGGAATTTTTGACTCACATGCCCACTATAACGACGAGCGCTTCGATGCGGACCGGGAGGCGCTGCTCGCCTCCCTCCCCTCTCAGGGGGTCTGCGGGGTGGTCAATGCCGGTACGAATGCAGAAAGCTCCCGCCAGTCGGCCGCACTGGCGCGGGAACATGAAATTTTTTACGCGGCAGCAGGCTACCACCCCGAGCAGGCTGCCGAATACACCGACGAGGGGATGGCGGAGATTTTCGCGCTCCTCAAAGAGCCGAAAACTGTTGCAATCGGGGAGATCGGACTGGATTATTACTGGCCTGAACCATCCCGGGAGATCCAGCAGGAGGTATTTCGCCTTCAGCTTGATGCGGCGCGTCAGCTCGACCTGCCGGTGATCATTCACTCCCGGGAGGCGACCGAGGATACAATTCGCATTCTGCGCGAGTTTCCCGGCGTGCGCGGGGTGCTCCACTGCTTCTCCGGTTCAGCGGAATCGGCAAAAATTTACCTGGAGATGGGATTTTACCTGGGATTTACCGGGGTGCTCACCTTTAAAAATAACCGCCGTTCAGTAGAAGCGTGTAAAGTTGTTCCGCTTGACAGGCTTCTTTTGGAAACGGACTGCCCGTATATGGCGCCGGTTCCCTACCGCGGTAAGCGCTGCTGGTCCCCCATGATCGCGCGCACAGCGGAGCGGATGGCTGAGATCAAAGACGTCTCCCCGCAGGAGATGATTGATATCGCGCGGGAGAATACAAAGCGGCTTTTCGGGCTGTAAAAAACAGATACGGCGCACTGCCTTTCGGCGGGGCGCCGTTATTTTCTGCTATCTGGACTGTAGGCCGTCCTGCTGCTCAGGAGCGAGGAGCATCTGCCGCGCAGTCTCACGGGCAAGTTCGCTGACCTGATCGGTCGCCATGATGCGGGCGAGTTCTTCAACGCGCCCTTCGATGTCGAGCGGAATGACCTGCGTGTAAGTCCGCTCCCCGTCGGAGGACTTGCGGATTAAGAACTGAGAGTGGGCAAGCGCCGCCACCTGTGCCGAATGGGTGACACAGAGAACCTGGCGGTCCGCGGCGACCTCCCGCAGCTTGAGACCGATCTTCTGCGCTGCGCGGCCGCTGACACCGGTGTCAATTTCATCAAAAATCAGGGTGCCGGTTCCATCCTTCTCGGCCAGCGCGCTCTGGATGGCAAGCATGATGCGGGAAAGTTCGCCGCCGGATGCAATTTTGGAAATTGGTTTGGGCGGCTCGCCGAGATTGGTGGAAATCTGGAACTCCACTGCCACATCTCCCGACGCACAGAGCTTGGTCGGCACAAATTGGGCTTCCAGCCGGAGATTCGGCATCTCCAGAAACCGCGCCTCGCCGGCCACCTTTTCCACAAAACGGCCAGCCGCCTCCTTCCGGCGGAGGGCCAGCTTTCCAGCCAGCGCAGACACTTCCTTTTTCAGGCGAACCGCTTCCCGGTTGAGCTTTCGAATCTGCTCCGCCGAGCTTTCGATCGCGGCAAGCTCCCGCTTGGCGTCCTCCAGAGAGTCCAGAATCTGTGAGACCGTTCCCCCGTATTTGAGCTTGAGGCGGTTCAGTTCACTGAGACGGGATTCCACCAGATCGGCCTCCTGACGGTCGTATTCGAGGGAGGCAAGCTGTTCCCGCAGCGCGGAGGAGAGCTCGGAAAGCTCGAGGGTCAGGCCCTCCAGCGTCTCCCCTGCCGCCGCAAATTCCGAAAAATCCGAGAGAGCGGCCAACTCATCCCGCGCGTTCCCCGCCAGATCGACCGCGCCAAGCAGTTCCTCTTCGTCGCCACTGAGCGCGATACAGGCGTTTTGCAGCACCCGGGCAATCCGTTCAACGCTGCGGAAACGGCGGGACTTTTCGGTGAGGCGTTCCTCGATCCCCGGGGTAAGGCGAGCCGACTGAATCTCCTCAATCTGGTAGCGGAGCATTTCGGCGCGCTTCTCCTTGCCGGTTTCCTGACGGTTCAGATGTTGAAGACGCTGGATCACCCTGCGCAGTTCCGCAAATTTTTCCTGATAGGAGGCAAGCTCGCCCTCCAGGTCTCCGAACCGGTCGAGCAGTTCCAGGTGGCGCTCCGGGGAGAGAAGCGTCTGGCTGTCGTGCTGTCCATGGATATGAACCAGGCTGCCGCCGATCTCCCGCAGCAGGCCAATCGGCGCAGGGCGGCCATTCAGGCGGGCCACACTCCGGCCGTCGGCATGGATCGTTCGCTCGACGACCAGTTCCCCACCTTCCATCTCATATCCACTCTGGAGAAGAAGGCAGCAGACCGGCGCGGGCAGACCGCGGAAAACCGCGGTCACACTGGCACGCGGTGTGCCTGTCCGAACAATCTCGCGGGAGGTTCGCTGGCCGAGACAGGCGTTGATCGCGTCGATGACAATGGATTTTCCCGCGCCGGTTTCGCCGGTGAAGACGCTGAATCCGGCGGGAAATTCGATAAAAGTCTTTTCGATGACCGCCAGATTCTCGATATATAACGCAGAAAGCATAGGCGCCTCCTTACTCGCTCAAGGAAATCATTTGTTCGATTCGCCGGGTGAGATGGGACGCGGCTTCCTCGCTGCGCATTAAAACAAAAATGGTGTCGTCTCCCGCCAACGTGCCGACGATGCCCTCCATCTCCGCCATCGCATCCAGCGAAGCGCAGGCCGCGTTCGCCATGCCGGTATGACATTTGATTACGACGGTATTGAGCGCATAATCCACCGATACAACCGACTCCACAAAAACCGCCCGGAATTTCTTTTCCATATTGTCGTTTTGCTTTTTTCGGGTCGTGGTGTACTTGTATTTCCCTTCCGGAGTCAGCGTTTTTACCAGATTCAACTCCTTAATGTCGCGGGAGATGGTGGCCTGTGTTGTGAGGAATCCCTCCTGTGCCAGCAGTTTCAGCAGGTCCTCCTGGGTGTATACCGCGTTTTTTTCCACCAGTTCTACAATCTTGGCGAGCCGCAGCGCTTTCATGTTTCCAACCTTCCTTTCACAGGGCACACCTTACTCGTACGCCCGCCGGAGCAGTTTGTTGTTCAGAACTTCATAAAATTGG
>CALXIG010000080.1 GCA_944388305.1 uncultured Clostridia bacterium | reverse complement strand
AGGGCTGTTTTTTGGGAGCAGTCGGCTTGTATTCCACGATACAGAGGCGGCAGCGCTGTCCGCCTTCTCCCGGCAGCGGGACGCCGTCCGCCGATTTGGCGGCCTCCAGACAGTCTACCACGCCATACAGATTGTACGCCTCTCCGTCGTGATAGACCGGTACCGCGGTGAAGACACGCTTCCCCCGCAGCGCGTATTTCCGGTCCGGGTCATGTACCCGGCTGTGCAGGAGATCGGCCCGGGTGACGAAATAATTTTCCGCCCATATCTGACCGATCTCCATCAGGCCCCATCGGTGCGGGCAGTAAAGATAATGCTGGACCGAGCGAATCGAGATTTCCTCGTTCATGGCTTGCAGATCAGGGTGACGCCGTCCGGCATGCTGCAGTCGACGGAGACTTCGTAGTCGGAGAACTGACGGGGCGGCGCCGCATTTTTCTGAACAACACAAATTTTCTCAAACAGCAGGTGGGAGGGGCAGCATCCCAGTACGCTGTCGTGCCGGAAGATGTACAGCTTCCGCATACACATTTTTCCCCGGGCAGCGCTGTGGTCATTTTCAAACAGATTGAGGATGGCCTCCCAGAGCAGTTCGACGTCTTCTTCGGAGAGTCCCGTCACCCTGTTGGCGAGAGCCGCGGAGATGTAGCCCTCAGCCCGGTACAGCGCGTAGGGAATGATGCTTTTGCGGCCCATCTCGGTGTCGCCGGTTGCTTTGCGGTCTTCTGTTGTGCGGGCCTGCCGGGTGATGGTGACGTCCTGAATGTTGACGGGGGAGAGGCTCTTTGCAAAATTGATCTGCACCGGTCCGCGGACAATTCCGCAGGGGTCATCACCGGTTGCCATCACAGCGCCGAAAGCGCGGACATCAAAGTAATTCCGGCACATGTAGTCCCGCGCCCGCCGGACGTCGTCCGTATTTTTCCCCTTCTGACCGCATTGCAGGTTTTCCTGCATATACGCTTCGGTAAAGCAGGCGTTGAGCGAGCGGTCCGGTTTGATGAGGATGCTGTACCCGGGCTCGCCTTCGCGCACCAGCGCGACATAATTGCGGATCTTGCGCTTGAGGCAGACGTCGGTGATGAAGCCGTAGCCGGTTTCCGCGTCGACGCGGGGGCTGTTGCCGGCGTCTGGGTCGCCGTTCGGATTGCCGTTTTCGACGTCAAAAAGCATCACGAAATCGTAGCGGTTCTGAATAGTCATCTCATATTTCCTCCTGTCGGTTTTCTTTTCTGGTGAAAAAGCTCTGATGCTGCTGGTAGTAGCCGATAATAAACTTTCCCTGATCTGTCAGGAGCAGTGTGTCGGGGAATTCGTTGCCGAGCCCGTCGATGATCTCTCCGATCAGCTTGTTGTAAAAGACCGGATTTTTCAGCTTGCTCAGATGATTCTGGGCAAGCCGCAGCAGCTTGGGAAAGACAAGCGCCGGTTTGGAGGACGCAGAGGCGAAGTAGGCGTCCCTGATGGTGGTGTTGAGCAAATTTCCGGATGCCTCCTGCTGCAATTTTTCCAGCACGGCGAAGAGGCGGCCGCAGAGATAGGCGGGCGTCCGGTTTTGCAGGTCGAGCGACAAGGTCAATTCCTCCTTTTGGCCGGTAAGCCTGGATTTTCGGTTGATACAGGCCTTAATCAGGCCCGCGCGGACAGAAGTGATGTCCATTTTGACGTCGGTTTTGACGCGGCGGACAACGGCGGACAGCAGAAACGCGGGGTAATTTCTCCCGTAAACGATGGCTTCCAGCAGCCGGGATACCAGTTCCGGGTCCAGCGTCTGCTTGTCGTTTTTGGGCGGTAGCAGCGCCTCCCGGATCTGCCAGAGCGGCACCGGCCGCGTCCCCGTCCCAATGCGCAGGTCGCCCTGATGCCGGGCAATGTTGGCAAGAATCTCGCCGAATTTTTTCCGGTACAGGAATTTGACTGCGATTCGGGAGGAATTGGGTTTCAATCCCACAATGTAAAAATCGACGCCTGGGTCGATGCCGGCTACAGAGGCAATCTGCTCCGGGAGAATCTTCCCTTCAGCGGCAGCTTTCATCAGCTGCTTCAGCAGGTCCTCCGTCTGCCCGGCGTCCATTCCGGCGGTTTCGTCAAAGGTGAGCATTCCGAACAGGTCGTCGCAGCGGCTCCCGCCGTCCGACGCCCAGTGGACCACCGTCAGGTCGTCGAGGCGCTGCCGGTGGCTGGAGCTGGCAAGCAGCAGGTTGAGCGCCTGCGTGTATTTGCGCATGGCCTCCTCCGAGATGTTGCTGTTATAGGACTGATCGTTTCCGTAAGAATTTTCCGAGCTGTTGTTAAAGCCCACCAGGACGCTGCCGGTTGCCAGGCCGCCGGGCAGCCCCTTGATTTTGTCGTGAATGCGCGCGACCGGCCGCATTTCGCCGGTGACGGCGCATTGGGCCATGACGGACGCTTCCGCTTCCGCGAGCTGGCTGTATTGCCGTTCCCACTTTTCCCGAAGCCGCGGGTCCAGGTGCAGGGGCTTGTCCGGGTATCCGGTCAGGCAGAAGGAAAATCCCGCCGCCGAATACTTTTTCTCCAGTGAGAGGAGGTGCGGGTTTTCCGTCTCTGCTTCCGGTGTCCAGTTTTGAACAAAGGCGCGAAAAGCGTTGACGACAGGGGAGTCCAGCCCCTCGAGGAAGGCCAGATTGGCTTCCCGGAAAGCCGCATGGGATTTCTGCGCTTTGTTTGTCCGGTCAAAGGGGGTGAGTGTGCCGTCTTCATAGTTAAGTCCGAACAGGTAAAGCGGCCGGTGTTCGGCAATGTTGGGGTCAATGCCGGGCTTTTCGGTGCGGCGGGGCATCACCTCTTTGCGCGGGAGAATCTGCTCCCTGATTTTGCCTTTTCCGGATCGAACGGAGAAGCGCTCCTGCCAGTCGAGAATGGAATCCATGCGTCCATCCGGCGTCAGCGCGACCAGATAGTGGATTTTTACCTCGGAGTAGGCTTCCGGCAGAAATTTTCCCTGAGCGGCCAAAACGTCGTAGTAGCTGCAAAGCGCCTGAATCAGCATCGCACTCCCTCCCTGTACTGCGCCACGTCGATTACGCCGTTTACCATTCTGGGGCGGTAGTAAACAGTGGAAGCCCGGTCGGAAAATTTCGGGTGCACCCAGTCCCCGTTCAGCGGAATTCCGCCGTCCTGAAACTCCACCCGGTAGCTCATGTAGCCAAGATCGACCTCCCCGAGCGCGCGGACACGCTCATCGATCTCCGAGAGGTCAAAATTCTCCACCAGTTCGATCTTCCGGGCGGGAAATTCGCTGCACCCGAGGCAGGGAGTGCGGAAGTACTGTCCATTTTCCAGCCGCCGTTTGAGAATGTTATAGTGTTTCTTCTCGGAGTCGGTTTCTCCCTCGCATTTCAGCCCGGTCAGCTCAAAGTGAAACTGTACGCCGTACCGCACATTCCGAAGCACCATCGCGGCGCGCTGACTGCGGCTCTCGGACGTGTAGATAGATGGATCGCTGCCTTTTCCGTTCATCCGGCTTTTCACTGCGCTGAGCAGGACCTTATCTTTGACCTCATTGCGGCGGACATTGAGAAATTCAATGGGGTGAAAGACGATAATCCGGTCGATCACATAACGGATCGCGGGCTTCCAGTAAATGCTTTTGAGCATTCCTTCCAGGGCGCCGGGGGTGGGGACGTCATAGCTTACCCGCTCCACCTTCAGCTCAGGCCGGGTGTAGCAGGCGTAGTCCCCCTCGACGATGATTTTAAACATTTCCTGCACTCCTTTCCGGTTATAAATAGTAATCCGGGCCCTCCAGGAGGAGTCCGGTGTCCGGATCATAGTAATTCAAATTGGTCAGGCACCAGATTCCGCTGCCGTAATCGTCGACAACATGCTGATTCAGCAGGCTGTCAAATTCCCAGCGGTAGACGGTGCAGGCATACTGCTGCAATTTTCGGGGATTCGGGTGCCCTGCCCGCAGCTCCCGCAGGAGGGCGGCGCTGTTCTCATCCCGTTCTACGATAACAGAGACGGTGTTGGAATCTATGAGTTCAAAGTCCCGACTGTACTCCTGAAACGGAATGGAACGGAGATCGCGGCAGCGGCAGTGCATCGAATTGCGGGAAAGCTCCTCCGGATGCAGGGAAAACAGACGGTGATAGTATTCCTGAATTACCGCAGGGTCGGAGACTTCCCGGCGCGCGTCCAGCAGTTCCCGGGTCAGGTTTGCCCGCGCTTCCTCCACGCCATACTGCCGCCCATTCTCCAGGCGAAAGACCGTAACCTCCGCGTCCGGGCGTTTCCCCTCCCGGTTGCAGCGCCCGCCTGCCTGCAAAATGTTGTCCAGACCGGCCAGCTCTCGAAATACGGCATAAAAGTCCAGATCCACTCCCGCCTCGATGAGGGAAGTGGACACCACCGTGATCCGGCGGGAATCCGGCACCTGCGTGCCGTCCGGAAAGTCCTGTTCCAGCGCGGCGAGCGCCTCCCGCACCTCTGCAATTACCCGTTTGCGGTCGTAGGCCGTCATATAGGTGGAGAGGTGGTATGTCTTTCCCGGGCAGAGGCGGTAGAGCGACCGCGCGGAAGCGCGGCGGTTGACTACAATGAGTGCGGAGGGGGAGGCTGTGGCGCGAGAAATCAGCGACTCCTCGCTGATTTCCCCCAGGTAGCGGTAGCGGCATTTTTGAAATTTGGGAAACAGGGAGGTGTCCGGCACCAGATCGAGAATCCGGCAGCCGGCGGGGACATACCTGCGCAGCAGATCCCGGAAATCCGGCATGGTCGCGGTCAGAAAGACCGCTTCACTGTTCAGATAGCGGGTGATGTAGTAGACAGCCTGAAGGCAGGGCTGGAGATAAGCCTGCGGCATCAGGTGCGCTTCGTCGAAGATCAGGATGCTGTCCGCCATGTTGTGCAGCTTGCGAAGCTTGCCGCGCTTATTGGCGTAGACCGACTCGAAAAACTGCACCGCAGTGGTGACGATCAACCCTGCATCCCAGTTTTCCGCGGCGGCCTTCAGCGCCTGACGGTAATCTTCCTCATAGTCCGCGCGGCTGTCCGGCGTGAAGGTGGATTGATGGCGCAGCAGCTCCGCATCCTGCCCGAGAAGCGCTTCAAAGGTGTCGGCCGTCTGATCGATGATGCTGTTGTAGGGAATGATGTAGAGAATCCGCTTTTTCCCCGTTCGGACAGCGCGCTCCAGCGCAAAGCGGAGGCTGCACAGTGTCTTGCCGCTGCCGGTCGGCATATTCATCAGATAAAGTTCTGCGTCCTGCCCCACCCGGTCAAACGCCTGACGCTGCAAGGCCCCCCGCGCCCGCTGCAACTCCGTCCGGCAGACAAAGGAGGAGAGACGGCTGGAGACCTTTTGCAGGCAGGCGGCAAAATCCGCCCGCAGGGGCCGCTGCCGCCTGCCGCAGAAGGCGGCGGTGTCGAGTGAGTCGGCGTCGGTCAGGCAGGAAAAGCAGTAGCGGGTGAAGAAGGCGTATTTGTCGATCAGCTCCTCCGCGCTGGAACAGTCCTGCATCAGAAAGCGCTGAAAGGCCACGTCGTCGACCGGCGGAATTTCCAGTTCCTTCAGGTAGGCGCTGTAGTCTTCGAATTCGCGTTTCAGGCGGCCGTACAGGGTGGAAAACTCGGGCAGGTCGGACGGAACACCGCTGTCCGGCAGGCCGGAGTGGTGTCCGAGAATGCAGCTCTCCATCATGAGGGCGGAGACGCCCCGGTAGTGCGCCCGCACCGCCTGGGCGCCGCAGCCGGAATGCTCCACGCGGATGTTCTCTCCCGCCAGCTTGCGCTGAAAGGAAAGCTGGTATTTCCCCACGTCGTGCAGCAGGCCGGCGGCGTAAAGCACCTGCCTGAGCGGGGGAATGGCAAAGTCCCGGCTGAGCGCGGCGGTGTGTTCGCTGTGTTCCCGAATCGTTTGGGGCGCGCCGGTTTCCGGATGAATGTGTGCCTGGTACATCGGAAAGCTCCTCCGTATAAAATGCGATAACTATAAAATTCACTTTGATTTTATCATATTTTTATAGAAAAAGTCAATAGATTTCTCGAACTTTTCAAAATTGGACTGGCAGGAAGTCTGCCGGACAGACAGATTCCGCTGGAAAGCCACATAGGCTTTTGAAAAGGAGATGATGCCGATGTTTGCACAGCTGATGGCCCTGCTGGCCTCCAATCTGCTCTATTTTGCCCTCCATCTGGACCGAACCAGCTCCTTCCCAAAGCCGCTTCCGGCTGCCGAGGAACAGGCGTACTTTGCCAGAATGGCACAGGGAGATGAAAAAGCGCGGGATGTCCTCATTGAACACAACCTCCGCCTGGTTGCCCATGTTGTTAAAAAATATGCGAGCGGTCAGACCGACACCGACGACCTGCTTTCCATTGGCACTCTGGGGCTGATGAAGGCGGTCTCCAGTTTCTCCTTTGAAAAAGGGACGCGGTTCGCCACCTATGCGTCGAAGTGTATTGACAACGAGATCCTCATGTATTTTCGCAACATGAGAAAGACCTCCGGAGATGTCTCGCTGACCGATCCGATTGAGTCGGACAAAGACGGCAACCCGCTCACGCTGATGGATTTGATGGCAGATGACAGCGACGTCGGGGAACTGATCGACCGGCGGCTGGATTCGGAGGAGCTCCACCGGTGTATCCGGTGTTGTCTGGACCCGCGGGAGCGGCTGATTGTCTGTCTGCGCTATGGCCTGAACGGCGACCGGCCGTTAACGCAGCGCGAGATTGCGAAAAAACTGCGCATTTCGCGGTCCTATGTTTCCCGTATCGAGAAAAAAGCGTTGGAATGCCTGCGCGCTTCTCTGAACTGCGGACGGTTCTGCTGACAGCAGAAAACGGCGCTCCCCACGGTGAAAGGGGGCGCCGTTTTGCAGTGGCAGCTTATTCAGCGTCAGCGGTTTGCTGCTGACGGTATTTTTTGGTGAATGAACCGTATCCGCCTCAGGCGGCCGTTCCTTCGGCGTCAGAGCTTTCTTCCTCAGAAGGAGTCTCTTCGCCGCTTTCTTCCGCATCGCCTGCGTCAGTATCGGACGTTCCATCCGGTTCCAGTGAGGCGTCTGTCTCGCCATCTGCCGCATCAGTGACGGATTCTTCCATGTCGGAAGCTTCTTCCTCAGTGTCTTCACCGGTTTCGGATCCCTCTGCCGGCTCTTCACTGCTTTCCTCGCTGCTTTCCACAGCGTCGGATTCTTCCTCTGTGCTGGAGACAGAGGAGGAAGTGCTGCTGGAAGAACTGGAACTGCTGGTTCCAGCGTCGGATTCGCTGCACGAGGCAAATGTGAGCATCAGCATTGCGGACAGGATATACGGTAGAATTTTTTTCATAACCTTGTCCTCCTTTCTTGACTTCCAGTATACCGGCGTTATGTGAAACCAATGTGCAATACTTCTGAATGTTGAGTGAAAAAATGTGAAAAATTGCAAATGTTATCCGATTCAAAGAAAATCCCCTGTTTTGCAACATTGCGGCAACAGGGGGTTTTTATTTATAAAATTTTGGAAACAAATTCGGTAATGCGCGCATCCTTGGGATGATTGAAAATTTCGTCTGGTGTGCCTTCCTCGATGATCCGGTGATCCCCCATGAAGAGGATTTTGTCCGAAACGCCTTTGGCGAAGCCCATCTCGTGGGTGACGACGATCATGGTCATATTTTCCCGCGCAAGCTCCTGAATGACGGCGAGCACCTCACCGGTGAGCTGCGGATCGAGGGCGGAAGTCGGCTCGTCGAAGAGAAGCAGGTCCGGCTCCATCATCAGCGCCCGCGCGATGGCGACGCGCTGCTTCTGTCCGCCGGAAAGCTCCGAGGGCATCGCTTTCTGCTTGCCGTCCAGGCCGACCTTTTTCAGGAGCGCGTCCGCTTTTTGATGCGCTTCCTCATGGGTCAGCTTTTTTGCGTTGACAGGCGCCAGCATGAGGTTTTTGAGTACGGAAAGGTGGGGGAAAAGGTGGAAATTCTGAAACACCATGCCCATCCGGGCGCAGACGGCGCGCCGCTGCTTATCAGAGACGTAGTGTCCGTCTTTCATTAAATAATTGCCGCTGATGCAGATATCTCCACCGTCTGCCGTTTCAAGGTTGATGAGACAGCGGAGCATGGTGCTTTTTCCCGCGCCAGACGGACCGATCACCGAGACGGTCTGGCCTTTTTCCACCCGGAAGTCAATACCGTCCAGGACGATGTCGCCGCCAAAAGATTTTTTCAGATTCTTTACTTCAATCATGCTCATTTCAGTTCCCCCTAGTAGTGGAATTTGCGTTCCAGCCAACGGAACAGCCGGGTCAGCCCGTAGGTCATGATGAGGTAAAAGACGGCTGCCACAATATAGGCGGTCGCGTTAGTATCGCGGTTGACCGCCGCTTTGGCAAAGTACAGAATTTCCGTTACGCTGATGGCGGTAATGAGAGCGGTGTCCTTGACCAGAGTGATGCACTCATTGCTGATCGAGGGGAGACAGACCTTCAGCATCTGCGGGAAAACGATTTTGAAATTGGTTTGCCACTTGCTGAAGCCGAGCACCTGCGCTGCCTCATACTGCCCCGCGTCTACCGAAAGGATGCCCCCGCGGAAAATTTCGCAGAAATAAGCGGCATAGTTGAGGATAAAGGTAATGCAGGCGGCTTCAAAGCGCCCCAGCACCAGATATTGCCCGACAAACGGAAGATTCGGCAGTCCGAAATAAAAGAAAAAGAGCTGCAGCAGCAGAGGAGTACCCCGCATCAGCCAGACATAAAAACCGGTCACACCCCGAAAGACGCCGTTTTTACTGTTGCGCAGCAGCGTGAGCGCCAGCCCAAGCGGAATGGAGAAGAGGACGGTGATCAGAAAGAGGCCGACAGTGTATTGGACCCCTTCCATCATGCTCATTGTCAGGGAGAAAATGTAATTCATGAAAAACCTCCGCACAGATTGTTCGGAAAAAATCGGGATTCCGAGGAACCCCGATTCTGTATCTTACTTCGTTTCGCCCTGATTGGCGATGATGTAGTTGCCGGCGACCTCGTCGACGAGGAAAGCGTCGACCCGTCCGTTTTGCAGATCCATAAAGGCGGCGACGTTGTCGTCGTAAGTTTGAACTGAGGCGACCTCACCGGCGACCGCGCTGTCCGCGAGTGCCTGCTCGGCGGAAGAGCCTTTTTGCAGGCCGACAATTTTTCCCGCCAGATCGTCGAGAGATTCAATGCCGCTGGACGCCTTAACGATCACAACCTGCCGGTTGTTGAGGTAGGGCTTGGAGAGGTACATCGCCTCTTTGCGTTCGTCAGTGACCGTCATGCCGTTCCAGATGCAGTCAATATTGCCATTGGCCAGCTCCATCTCCTTGGAATCCCAGTTGATGGGCTGCGCGCGGAAGGTGACGCCGAGACGTTCGCTCACTTCCATCGCCAGGTCGATGTCTACACCGACAATTTCATTTTCTTCGTCCCGGAAGCCCATCGGGGGAAAGCTGTCATCCAGACCGATGACAAATTCTCCGCGCTCCTTGAGGTCCTCCAGAGAGGTGTCGCCGGCAGAAACCTCCTTTTCAGCCGGGTAATCCAGATCGTTGATGATGAGATCAGTGCCGAACCACTTTTCCGAAATCTCCTTGGTCGTACCGTCTGCGACCATTTCATCCAGGATGCGCTGCACCTCCGTCGCGAGGGCGACATCTTCCGGCCGAAAGCCGATGGCGTACACCTCAGAGCCAAGGTCCTCTTCCAGAACGACATACTCGTCTGCGTCTCCGCCGCCGGAGCAGGAAACAAGGGCGGCAGACATAAGGCCGGCCATCATGCCGGCAAGGAGTCTTTTCCATTTCTTCATTTGAGATTCATCCTTATCTTTCAAAGTTTGCGGAATTTTGTCATTCGCGCTAATACATTATAGCATTACTATCATAAAGTGTCAATGATTTTGCAGATAGATTTTAATTTTCTCACAAATAATAGACAGAATCCACAAGAATTCTCTTTTTATTTTGGCGGAAAGATTTCTTGCAAGGCTTTCCGAACTATGTTATAATACAAACAATGCTTTCATTCGCTTTAAAGCAATAAATTATTCTGCCGCCTTTCAGGCGCTGGGAAATTTGTGGAATTCCCTTGCAAAAAGAACCGAAAAATAGTACAATAAAAAGGAACGATAGGAAAGGATGTTCGCGATGTTTTTTCAAAAAGACTTGGAAACCATGCCGCGGGAGAAAATCCGTGAGCTCCAGCTGGAGCGGCTGAAGTGGGTCGTGGATTACTGCTACCGGAATGTGGAATTTTACCATAAGCGTCTCGAGGAAGCCGGCGTCCGGCCTGAAAAAATCAAGCAGCTTTCTGACGTACAGTATATCCCCTTTACAACAAAGGAGGATATTCGGGACAATTATCCCTATGGCCTGTTCGCGCAGCCGCTGAAAAAGATTGTGCGGATTCACGCTTCGAGCGGCACCACCGGAAAGCCCACCGTCGTTGGCTACACCCGCCGCGATCTGGATACCTGGTCCGATCTGGTTGCCCGCCTTTGCGTTGCGGTCGGCACGACCGACGAGGATATCGTCCAGATCTCTTTTGGCTACGGGCTGTTTACTGGCGCGCTGGGGCTTCACTACGGCCTCGAGAAGATTGGCGCTTCG
>CALXIG010000079.1 GCA_944388305.1 uncultured Clostridia bacterium | reverse complement strand
CACCACCCGGGGGGACCGCACGGAATCCCGGCGGCTGGTGCCCGGCGAGGTGGGGGACAGCGCCCCCACGGTGGTCTTTGACCACGCCACCTCCATACTGCCCCAAGGCGGCTCGGACAACGGGGACTTCGCCTTTACCATCTACGACGAGGCGGGCCGCGTCTACACCGAGACGGCGGATTACTTCCAGTGCCCCCAGGAGCCCGGCACCTACCTGGTGTGCGAGGAGTTCTACTGGGGCACCCAGCGGGAGAACATCGGCATGGAGTATTATTTCTGGATAGAAGTGGCCGAAGAGTACCTGGCCTCGGAAGGGGCAGAGTAAAAGGGGGGGAAGGCACATGGCGTTTGCCCATCTGCACGTACACACGGAATACAGCCTCTTGGACGGCGCCTGCCGGATCGAGAGGCTGCTGGACGCCGCGAAAGAGCTGGGGCAGGAAGCGGTGGCCATTACCGACCACGGCTGCATGTACGGCGTGGTCGATTTTTATAAGGCGTGCAGGAAGGAGGGAATCCGGCCCATCATCGGCTGCGAGGTCTACGTCGCGCCGCGGAGCCGGTTTGACCGGGTGTTTCAGCTCGACAGCAAGCCATATCACCTGGTTCTCCTCTGCGAAAACCGGCAGGGGTATCAAAACCTCATCAAGCTGGTCTCCGCAGGGTATCTCGAGGGCTTTTACGGAAAGCCGCGGGTCGACTGGGAGCTGCTCTGCCGGTATCACGAGGGGCTGATCGCCCTGTCCGCCTGCCTGGCGGGGGAGATTCCGCGCAGGCTGTCGGCGGGGGACTATACCGGCGCGAAAGAGGCTGCCCTTCGCTTCCGGGAGCTGTTCGGTGCGGACAACTATTTTCTCGAGGTGCAGGACCACGGCATGGAGGAGCAGAAGCGCCTCCTCCCGCTGCTGCGCCGCCTTTCGCGGGAGACAGGCATTCCCCTCGCCGCGACCAACGACTGCCACTACCTGAAGCGCGAGGACGCGCGGATGCAGAATATTCTCGTCTGCATCCAGACGGGCAAGACGGCCGGAGAACCCAACGACATGGCCTTCCCGACCGAGGAGTTTTATCTCAAAACCCGGGAGGAGATGGAGGCGGCGCTGCCGGATTTTGCCGACGCGCTGGACAACACCGCCGCCATCGCGGCCCGCTGCTCGGTGGAGTTCACCTTCGGCAGGACGCAGCTGCCCCATTTCGAACCGCCGGATGGGCGCAGCTCGGACGAGTATTTCGAGGACCTCTGCACCCGCGGCCTCCAAAAGCGGTACGGAATGGTGACGCCCGCGCTGCGGGAGCGGTTTGACTACGAAATGTCGGTGGTGCGGAAGATGGGGTATGTCGACTACTACCTCATCGTCTACGATTTTATCCGCTACGCCAAAAGCCAGGACATCCCGGTTGGACCGGGGCGCGGGTCGGGCGCGGGGAGCCTGCTCGCCTACTGCATGGGCATCACCGGGGTCGACCCGATGAAGTACCAGCTCATTTTCGAGCGGTTTTTGAACCCCGAGCGCATCAGTATGCCGGATTTCGACGTCGATTTTTCCGACGAGCGCCGCGGCGAAGTCATCGACTATGTCGTGCGGCGGTACGGGGCCGATCACGTCGCCCAGATCACCACCTTTGGGACGATGGCGGCCCGTGCGGCGGTGCGGGATGTCGGCCGCGCGCTGGGCATGAGCTATCAGGCGGTCGACCGGGTGGCCAAACTCATTCCGGGGCGGCTCAAGATCACCCTCGATGAGGCGCTGAAGGAGGTCCCCGCTCTCCGGGAGCTGTACGAGGCCGGCGGGCAGGTGCGGGAGCTGCTTGACATGGCGCGGCGGGTGGAGGGGATGCCGCGGCACGCCTCAACCCACGCAGCCGGGGTGGTCATTACGGCCGAGCCGGTCGACCACTATGTCCCCCTCGCGAAAAGCGACGAGTCGGTGGTCACGCAGTTTCCCATGACCACGCTGGAGGAGCTCGGCCTGCTCAAGATGGATTTTCTCGGCCTGCGCAACCTGTCGGTCATCGACCACACCGTCCGGGCGGTCCGAAAATCCGAGCCGGAATTCCGCATCGACCGGATTTCGCTCGAGGACCCGGCGGTCTTCGCCATGTTCTCCCGCGGGGAGACCGAGGGCGTCTTCCAGTTTGAATCGGCCGGAATGCGGCGGATGCTCGTTTCGATGAAGCCGCGCTCCATCGAGGACCTGACGGCCGCGACCTCCCTCTACCGCCCCGGCCCGAGCGGCTCGATCGACACCTATATCCGCAACCGCTTTCACCCGGAGTTCATCCGCTACAAGACGCCGCAGCTCGAGCCGATTCTGCGGGTGACCTGCGGGGTGCTGCTCTATCAGGAGCAGGTGATGGAGGTCTGCCGGGCGCTGGCAGGCTACTCCTACGGCCGCGCCGACCTGGTCCGCAAGGCGATGAGCAAGAAAAAGGCGGACGTTATGGCGGCGGAGCGGGAGATTTTTCTCCATGGAAAGAGGCGGGAGGACGGCAGTCTCGAATGTCCGGGCGCAGTCGCCAACGGCGTTCCGGAGGAGACCGCCAACGAGATTTTCGATGAGATGTCCTCCTTCGCGGAGTACGCCTTCAACAAGGCGCACGCGACGGCCTACGCGCTGGTGAGCTACCAGACGGCCTACCTCAAATGCCATTATCCGCAGCAGTATCTGGCGGCGCTGCTGACCTCGGTGCTCGACTGGACAGGCAAGCTGACCGAGTATATCGGCGAATGCCGGAATCTCGGCATCGAGGTGCTGCCGCCGCACATCAACCGGAGCACCGGCTCCTTCCGCACCGAGGGGGAGAACATCCGCTTCGGGCTGCTGGCGGTCAAGGGGTTGGGCCGGCCGGTCATCGACCGCATTGTCGCGGAGCGGAAGGAGCACGGGCCGTTTACCGGCTTTTTTGACTTCTGTAAACGGCTTTCCGGCAAGGAGTTGAACAAACAGGCCCTCAAAAATCTCATCCGCGCCGGTGCGTTCGACTGCTTCGGGGCGGCCCGGCGGGAGCTGGCCGCGATCCACGAGCAGGCGATGGATGCGGCGGCGGGTTATGCGCGCAGCCACGAGGGGGGACAGATGAACCTCTTCGAGGCGGCCTCGCTGGCCGGGCCGGAGCTGACCATTCCGCAGATGGGGGAGTATCCGCCCGGGGAAAAGCTGCGGATGGAGTACGAGGCGCTCGGCTTCTACCTGACCGGCCACCCGCTGGACGAGTACCGCGCGCTGGCCAAACGCTGCAAAATGGACGAGGCCGCAGCCATCACGGCCGAGGAAAGCCGCTACCGCGACCGCCAGCCGGTGCGGCTGCTGGGGCTGCCGGCCGGGAAGAAGCTGATGACTACCAGGTCGGGGCAGACAATGTGTTTTTTAACCCTGGAGGACCGCAGCGGGGGAATCGAGGTCATTCTGTTTCCGGCGGTCTACCGGATGTGCCGGGAACAGGTGCAGCAGGAGGAGCCGCTGGTGATCGAGGGGCGGGTTTCCCTGCGGGAGGAGGAGGCGCCGAAGGTGCTGGCGGATCGGGTCGTTGACCTTTCCGCCTTTCAGACCGGGCAGCCGGCGGGGACCCTCTTTCTGCGGGTCCACTCGGCGGAGGACCGGCGGATCCCGGCGCTGCTGGAGCTGCTGGCTGCCCACCCCGGCGGGATGCCCGTGCAGCTGTTTTTCGCGGAGGACCAGAAATACCGCTATCCGCCCGGCCGCCCTTCTGTGAGCGGGGACAGGGTGCTGCTCGAAGCGCTTGCCGGACTTCTCGGACCGGAGAGCGTGGCGGTGCGGTAAAAAGAAACGGGGAGGCGGCCTGGCGCCTCCCTTTTCTGCTGCCGGAAGGATGGCGCTTTGCCATTGCGGGGGATTTTGCGGAAAATACAGCGCGGACAGAGGAAAAACCGCCGGAATCCGCGCCCGGGGTCAGGACGGCGCCCCGGCGCATAGGATGGAGCATTCCAAACGAAAGAGGTGTGCTCATGGAAAAACGAGAGACATCCTGCCAGTGTCTGGATGACCTGCCGCTGGCAATGGCCTATGTCCCCATGCAGAAATGGGGGGAGCAGTACGCGGCGGCAGTCGCCCTGGAGCGGGGAACCATTTTCCCGCAGCTTGACCTGCCGTTTATCGGAGAGGAGGCTGTGCCGGATGGAGGCAAATAAAAAAAGGCTGCTGCAAAAGGTGCAGCAGTATGAGTTCGCTGTGATCGAGGCGAACGAGTATCTGGATACCCATCCCGACGATCAGGAGGCGATCCGGTATTTTCAGAACGCCAGCCGGCACCTGCAGCAGCAGCTGGCTGCCTATGAGGAAAAGTACGGAAAAATCGCCGCCGGCGAGGGAGAAATGACGCGCTGGGCGTGGGTCGACGAACCGTGGCCCTGGCAGATGGAGGGCTGAGCGATGTGGCAATATGAGAAACGATTGATTCGTCCTGTGAAGGTCCAGCGTCCGGACCCTGCGGCCGCGATGGTCATCATGAGTCAGCTCGGCGGACCGCACGGGGAACTCGGCGCGGCGACACGTTATCTGAACCAGCGGTACGCCATGCCCTACGGGGAGGTCGCAGGAATTTTGACCGATGTGGGCACCGAAGAACTCGCCCACGTGGAGATGGTCTCCGCGATTCTCTACCAGCTGACCCGCAATCTGACGGTCCAGGAGATCAAGGAGAAGGGCTTCGACCAGTATTTCGTCGACCACACCACCGGCATCTATCCGCAGGCGGCCTCCGGTGTGCCGTTTTCCGTTGAGACGCTTGCGTCAACCGGCGATGTACTCGCCGACCTGCATGAGGACCTCGCGGCAGAGCAGAAGGCCCGCATGAGCTACGACAACATCCTGCGCCTTGTCGACGACCCGGACGTCCGCGACGCGATCAAATTTCTCCGGGAGCGGGAGATCGTTCACTTCCAGAGATTCGGGGAAGCAAAACAATCACAATAGAATGGAGAGAGGCTGCCGGAGACTTTATGATGAAGATGGATCTCTGCGACCGGTGCATCGCATCCCACCCGCTGTTTTACACTGATAGCGGTTTCCAGTACACGGGCAGAGTGCCTTCCACCGCCAAACTCAAATAGAGCCTTCTGTGCGAAAAACCAGTGCGGTTTCAATCCGGGAATGGTCCGTCCGGTAAAAATGCGCGGGATCAGCCGCCGCATACGCCGGATTGGAGGTATAATATGGGCTGACACTGCTGCGAATCCAGGAGCCGTCCTTTTTCCGCACTTCCAGTACGAACCCTCCGATCGTCCCGCCTTCATCCGGAGCTGCAAAACGTATTGTACAATGCCGGCGCAGTTTTCCATACACTTCCGGCGGAAGCTCAAGGAACTGCCGGCTGTCAAAGTACGCCAGCGAGATGCCGCAGGGGAGCCGGACGCCATTGATTTCGACGCTGTGCAGCGTGACCGTCGGGCTGCCGCTGCCTGCTGCGCGCAGCCTCACTCCGGCGATTTCTTCCGCATCCGGAAGGGCGCCCTCTGTGCTGGAATATTGCGGAATTTTGGAAAATTCCGCCCGTTTTCCACGTGGAATTCGGAGCTCTCCCTGCAATCCGCGTCCCAGGACATACCATTGGGCGGTCAGCAGATCCTCCGCGACAGATACACGCCACCAGCCGGGCATGGTGTCTTCCAAAAATCCCCATCCATACCGGCAGGAGCCTTCTGCCGGCAGGAGCGGACGCACATCCGAGAGCAGAACCGGCGGGCTGTCCGGATATCCCAACGGGGTGCTCATAAGCTGCGCGGTCTCATGGGGACCGAACCGGTGAAGGGAAGCCGCCTGATTGTGGGTATGACCGCAGAAATACACATCCACCTTCCATCGGGAAAAGAGCGCTGCCAGATCCCGCGCATACTGTGCGCCAGTAAAAAACGGGCGCGCCAACGGCACAACCGGCGGATGCCCGAAGACAATGACAAACTGTCCGGCGCTGTTTTGCAGCGCCTGCTCCAGAAATTCATACTGTGCGCGGTCCCAGGCCGTATAATCCAGCGCAATGAACCGGCAGCCACAGCGTTCAAAGGCGTAATATCCCCGGCTGCATGGCCGGCCAAGCTGGTGGGCCATATAGGGGTAAAGGCATTCCCGCAGCGATACCTCTCCTTTTCGCCCGGGGACGCCATCATGAGAGCCGCAGCTGAAATAAAGCGGCGCGCCCGCCTGTGCAAGAACTTGCAGCGCCTGCCGCATTTCCGCAAGCTGCCCCTCGTCGTCATCGCAATGTCCGGGAATGATATCTCCGGTATGCAGAATGAAATCCGGATGCTGCCCGGCAATCTCCTTTAAGATCTGCGGCAGAACATTTCGGGTCATCCAGCCGTTCCGTTCCAGATCGCTCAATTCCGTTGGCCCGCCGGGGCAGCCGTGCAGCGCCTTCCAGTGAGAGGCTTCACGGACAAGATGGGTGTCTCCCATTACTGCAAACGATTGTGTCATATAATTCTCCTTCTTTCTGCCTGTGAAGCTACGCGTTCCATGATTCCTTCGGCCGCCTTCCCATGCGGAGGATGAGGTCGCCGCCCCGCACAATCTGGCTGTGCGTGAGAAAGGGGACAGGCAGCCGTTTCCCATTCAGGCAGGCCTCCTCAATATAACGCGCCCCATCTCCCGCCCCTTCCGCAGTAATCCGAAAGGAATTTCCGCCGGGCAGGCAAATCTCGATCCGATCAAAAAGCGGCGTTCCCAGCGCGTACTCCGGACGCCCGGGACAAACAGGGTAGAACCCCATTGCGGAAAAGACAAAAAAGCTCGACATCGCCCCGCCATCCTCGTCGCCGCAAATTCCAAGAGGAGAATCTGTAAACCAGAGGTCCATCAGATCCCGGAGCCTTTTCTGCGCCTTCCATGGCTGTCCGCAGTAGTCATACAAATAGGGGATGTGGAAAGACGGCTCGTTCCCCATGGCAAACTGCCCCATCAGCCCGGTTGCGTCCGGGTACTGATTCAAATACCGGTATTTATGAACCTTTTGGCCTGATATTTGTACGCCCATTGTAAAGAGCTGGTCCAATTTCTGCGCCATCGCCCGGCTCCCGCCCATCAGCGTTTTTAAGCCTGGAATATCGTGCAAAACAGACCAGGTGTAGAGATAGGTATTATTTTCTGTAAAATAATCGCGTCCGCCGCTGCCGCCCGACCACATGGGATCAAAGGGGAGAATCCACCGGCCTGCTGCATCCCGGGGAGCCATATAGCCCCGCTCCGCGTCGTATACATTCCGCCAGTTTTCCGCCCGTTTTCGAAAAAGCGCAGCGTCCGCTTCCTTCCCCAGATGGGCGGCAAGCTGAGCCGCACACCAGTCATCATAGGAATGTTCAATGGTAACCGATACGGCCTGCCGCTTTTCCCGCCGGTGGACGCCCGCCACCCATTCTTCCTCTCCGGGCCGCAAGGCCGGGTAGAATCCCTGTTCCTGATAACATCTTTCCAGCTCGCTGAGACCCCGGCCGCAGACCCAGGGGAGCATGCTTTGTTCCATGGCATTCTTTCGAATCCCCTCATATGCGGACAGATAGTCCACCTTTAAGCCCTTTGCCAGGGCATCGGCAAAAAGTGCGGCTGCATGGAATCCGATCATGACCGGAAGATCTCCCCCCACGTTGGGGCAGGATGGCATCAGACCGCTTTGGCGGTACATGAGGTTATAGCTTTCCAGAATGCGGCTTTGCCGTTCCGGCTCCAGGAGAAGCTGGAGCGGATGCATACAGCGGAAGGTGTCCCAGATATGGTCGTTGGTGTAAAAAAACTCCCCATCATGGACCCGGTTGTCGTAGGCGCTGTAATACTGGCCGTATTCTCCGTAGTCCACCATCCGCTGGAATGCGCGGTAAAGGGCCGTATAAAAAACGCGCTGTTTGGCGGTGCTTCCGCCGCTCACCCGGATTTTGGAAAGCTGTTCGTTCCAAACCGCCCGCGCCTGTTCCAGCAGTGCACCAAACCCGTATTTTTGCAGTTCGATCCGGTAAATTTCATCCGCTTTCTGAAAGGAAATGAAGGATAACGCCGCCTTCAGCGTGACGCGATCCCTTTTTTCCGGTTCGATTACCAGGAAGCCTTCCCCTGCCTGGATCACCCGGAAAGGACAGTCCAGGCGCAGCAGCAGGTATTCGTTTTCAAACTGCCGGTTATTCCGGTCGCCGTGCGCGTTGATGCGCAGGTTTTCCTCCGCGGCGGAGAAGCTTCCGGCCGGGAAACGGAACGCCAGCCGCCCGGCGTTCACAATGCGGTAGCAGAACCCATGACGGGTCACGGCTGCTTCCACGACAACCCCGTCCTGTTCCAGCTCCATGCGGTAGCCGTAGGGGTGCGCTTCCACGCGGGAATGATCCACTGTATTTCTGAAGTCTTCCGGCACGCAGGCGGAAGACCTCCCCGGCAGGAAGGACACAAGTCCCAGAGGAAAGCCGCAGAGGCACTCGTTGCAGAAATAGTCCGTGTTCGAATCAAAAAGGGGAGCGCTTTTCGGATAGCAGTGCGGCAGGAACGCCTCCGGCCGGGTGGATTTCAGCAGATGGGAGACCGTCCCGATATAAGGATTCACAAGTTCGGCATAGTTGCTCACAAACAGGAACCTCCTTTCCTGTATACAGACAAACGCGGAGGAGAAACGGCTGCTTCCGTTCCCCTCCGCACATCTGTCCTGGAAGAATTACGCTTCCAGCCAGCGTTCATAGGAGACCTGGTACAGGGCGAGCATATCTTCGATCCCTACGGCTTTCAGCCCTTCCACAAAGGCGTCGTATTCCGTTTCGATGTCCAGTTCTCCAACGAAGAACTTGGATTCCATCTCGTCACAGTATTTCTGGATGTCCAGCAGCAGCATATCCGCCTGGGACTGCTCCTCTGCCGTAAAATACATCTGCGGCAGCCCCTGATGGATGTAGGGGATCATCTTTTCGTCCAGCACCTGCACGCGGTACTGCTGGAAGGCGTCGTCCCAGTTGGCTTCAGTCTCCGGACGGACCCACTTGGGGACCCAGGTGCCGCTGTCCGGAGTGATGACACCGGCGCGGTACTCCTCCACCGTCCGGCCGTCCTCCGGCATGATGTAGGTCATCAGGCCTTCCGGCGTGTATTCCCACAGGTTGCCTTCCTTGCCATAATGGATGAGCAGCGACCCTTCTTCAGAGTAGAGGTAGTCCACGTAGCGGATCATGGCCTCGGGATTCTGGCACTTGTCAGTGATGGAGAAAGCGCCTTTGCGGATGCCGGTGGCCGCCTGCCGGACCCAGGGCTCGTTGCCGGTGTACTCGCTGCGCAGCGGAGGAGCCAGGTAGTAGGTCTTGGCTATTTCCGGGTCGTTAACATCCCAGACGGCCTGCGGCAGAGAGGTGTTGGCGATGCCGATGAGATTTGCCTTGCCTTTGGCGACGCGGGTTGCGGCGTCCATCGTAAACCAGTCGTTGTCAATGATCTGCTCATTATACAGGCGGTTCACATACTTGACAAACTCCGGATAGTTCTCATGCAGCATTCCGAACTTGATCTGCCCATCCTCGGCATAGAAGCGGGCATTGGCAATGCCGAAAGCCGGAAGCAGATAGACGTTGACATCCGATGTTTCCCCGGTGGATGCAAAGCACATGGGCAGCTCATCTGCCTGGCCGTTGCCGTTGGGATCCTCGGTCTGAAAGCGTTTCATCAGGTCATAATATCCATCCAGCGTGTCGGGGAGCTGATCTTCGGTGATCCCGAGGTTTTTCAGCCAGTCTCCGTTATACCAGAAGGAGGTCACATAGGTGATGGGGGCGGATACGTTGGGAAGGCAGTAGATGTGACCATCGGTTGCGGTGATGGACTTCTTGATTTCCGGGCGTTCTTCGAACATTGCCTGGATGTTGGGGGCATACTGCTCAATGAGCCCATCGAGCGGGATCAGGTTGCCGGCGTCTACGCCGTATTTCACCTCTTCCTGCTCGGTAATATAGGCGCCGAAAAAGACTTCCGGATAGGTGCCGCTGGCGAAGGCGAGGGAGCGTTTCTCCTGAATGACGTCGCGGGAAGGGGTGTCATAGGAGAAGTAGATGTTCGTAAGCTCTTCCAGATCCTTAAAAACCTCAAGGGTATCCCATTCTCCCTGCGCCGCATTTTTCGCGCCCATAATGGATACGGTGATGGGGTCGTTTACAATAGGGAAGCCGGTGGGGTTGAAATTGTCCGGCACCTCCTCCGCTGTCTGGGTCTGATTGGATCCGGCCGTACTGGAAGCGGAAGAACTGTTGCTTTCGGATTCCTGCCGGCTGCATCCGGAAAAGGCGGAGAGCGTCATGCCGGCCGCAAGGACGGCGGCTGCGATTCTTTTAAGCTTTGTCATAAAACCTCCTGGTAGTTGTATGCCTCGGGTTGATGTGCATTTGCTATCCTTTGATCGATCCGAGCATGACCCCCTTTATGAAGAATTTCTGTATAAATGGATATATGACAAGCACCGGCATGGTCGAAACGATCATCAACACATATTTGACCAGTTCCGATATTCGTGCCTGTTGCGAAATGAAATCCATTTCCTCCGCAGTGACGACCAGATAATTGCTCACATCTGACATGATCAGGATTTCGCGGAGAAAGACCTGCAACGGGAAAATATCGCGGTTGCTCAAATAGATCATGGCGTTAAAATAGCTGTTCCAGTGCCCGATCCCGTAAAAGAGAGCCATGACGGCAATGATCGGTTTTGCCAGCGGCAGGATAATCTTCCAGAACGCCGTCAGGGGTGCGCAGCCGTCGATGGAGGCCGCTGCTTCCAGCTCATAAAAATCCGGGTTGCAGAAAAAGGTGCGCGATACAAAGAGGTTGTAGGCCGACACCGCTCCGGGCAAAAGCATTGCCCAGACCGTATTCAGCAGCTTCAGGTTGTTCATCAGGAGATAGGTGGGAATCAGTCCGCCGCTGAAAAACATGGTGAAAAGGAAAAGCATGGTGATGGGTTTTTGCCCCATCAGACCGGGGTGAGCCAGGGAAAAAGCCGCCGGGATGGTGACGGCCAGGTTTATCAGAGTGCCGAAGAAGGTGTAAAAAACCGTGTTGCGGTATCCAATCCAGATCTCATCATTCTGAAAGACGCGCTGATATCCTTCAAAGGTGATGTCCTTCGGAAACAGAATCATATCCCCCAGATTGATGACGTTCGGCTCGCTGATGGAGGCGCTCAGCACAAAAATCAGCGGATAGGCAATGATGATGAACAGCAGCGCCATCGCGGCCCCCATCACGGTATCAAACAGAAGATCCCCCTTGCTTTTTCTCACACGCATCCGTTATTCCCCCTTTACCATAATGAATTTTCGCTGAAGCGGCGGGATAGGGTATTGACCAGGACCAGCAAAATCAGGTTGACCACCGAATTGAACAGCCCGACAGCGGTGGAAAAGCTGTACTGGGTATTGATCAGGCCCGCCTTGTACACATAGGTGGAAATCACCTCTGAGGTCTCGGCGTTCAGGTCATTCTGAAGCAGGTAGATTTTTTCATATCCCACCGTCAGGATCTTGCCGCAGTCCAGGATCAGCAGAACCGTGATGGTCGGCAGGAGATGCGGCAGGTTAATGTAGCGGATTTTCTGCGCCTTGGTTGCGCCGTCAATCATGGCGGACTCGTAAAGCTGTTCGTCCACGCCGGACAGCGCAGCCAGATAGATGATGCTCCCCCATCCCATGTTCTGCCAGACATTCATCAGGGCGTAAATCAGCGGGAAGTATGCGGCGTTGGTCAGAAAGGCTACCGGTTCGCCGCCGAACAACACGATCAGGCGGTTGATGACGCCGCTGGACGGGTCCAGAAAGATGGTCACCATTCCGCACAGGACAACGGCAGAGATAAAATGCGGCGCGTAGGTGACGGTCTGAAACACCTTTTTTACCTTCCCCTGCCTGATTTCATTGAGACAAAGGGCCAGCAGGATCGGTAGCGGGAATCCCAAAATCAGGTCGTACAGGCTGACACGCAACGTGTTGACGATCAGTTCGCTGAAATAGGGAGAACGGAAAAACCGTTCAAAATACATAAACCCCACCCAGGGGCTTCCCCAGATTCCCTTTCCGGCCGAATAATTTTTGAACGCGATCTGCACGCCGT
>CALXIG010000078.1 GCA_944388305.1 uncultured Clostridia bacterium | reverse complement strand
GAGCATGGTGTTGAGCAGGTCGACAACGGGGTTGTCGGTGGTGCAGGCCCACTTGATAACCAGGGGCTGCAGGGTGCCGTCCTCGAGCTGCTTGTAACGGACGTCGTCGGTGCCCTCGACGAACTCGCCGCCGTTGGCGTTCAGGGTCCAGCCGTCGCCGATCAGGACCTGCTTCGCGGTCTCGAGGTTGTACTCATAGTGGTTGAGCTCGGTCTCAACAGCCTCGCGGTTGGCCTTGTATTCAGCCTGAGCCAGGCCGTAGGCGCCGTAAACCAGACGGCCGTAACCGCCGGTGTACTGGAGCATGAACTCGTTTTTGTCCAGGATGTAGGAAACCGCCTGACGAACGGCCATCGAATCGGTCGGGCCGACGTCGCAGTGGAACTGCAGCTTGCCGTAACCGGCGCGGCTCCAGTTGGCGTAGGAAACCTTGCCCTGATCGTACAGGTCGAGGCCCTTTTCAATCTCGGTGCCGCCGGAAACGCCGGCGTACAGGTCGATGGTGCCGGCTTCCAGCTCATCCATCGCGGTGTTGGCGTTAACCTTCCGGATGATGATGCGGTCGATGCTGGGCTTCTGCGCCTCTTCCCACTTGCCCTTGAACTGCTCGTTCTTGTCCAGGACCGCCTCGTAGTTGGAGGAGTCATAGCTGGTGAAGACGTACTGACCGGAAACAACGGTGGGGTTGTAGCGGTAGCCGTTCTCGGTGTCCGCAATGGTCTCGCGGAGGAGATCGGTGGTGAAGGTATCGGACATGGTCACGCCCGCCTCAGTGCTCTCGAGGGTGCAGTCGGGAGCGATCTGCGCCATCGGATAGGGGGTGACGGAAGCGTAGGTCACTTCATAGTGATAGGGCAGGCGGTCCGCCTTGACGGTCACAGAGAAGGTGTGGTCATCCACAATCTGCAGGCCGGCAAAGGTGCTGGAGCTGCCGTCATGCCACTCGTCCCAGCCGACATAGTCGGAGTAGGAGGTGTTGTCGGCTTCCAGTTCGCCGTATTCGGGAGAGCTGGTCAGCATGATCGCGAAGATGTAATCGTTCGCGGTGATGGGGGTGCCATCGGACCAGACGAGGTCGTCGGCGATGGTCATGGTGTAGGTCTTGGAGCCGTCCTCGTTCTCGGTCTCGGTGTGTTCCACAACGACCTGAGGATCGTACTCGTAGGTGGCCTCGGGGGTGAGGTCAACGGTGGTATAGCCGTAAATCAGGCGCCAGATCGCCTGGTTCTCGGCGGAAGCGGTCCAGCCGGGGAACATATCGGCGTCCACGTCGGAAACGGAACCGACGATGATCTGATTGCCATCGCCTTCCGCGGTGGCGGTGCTGCTCTCAGAGCTTTCAGTGCTGGTTTCGGTGCTGCTGGTCGCGTCGCTCGAAGCGGTGCTGGAAGTGGTATCCCCACCGCAGGAGGTCAGCGCAACGGCGGCAGTCATGGACAGCGCCATCAGCATTGCCAACATCTTTTTCATGTTTGTGACTCCTCCTTAAAAATCTGCCGGGCATTGGCCCGGAACGCTGCATGGCGGTTTTGGAACCGTCCGAACAGCATGGACTCATTATACAACAGAAATGCAGAAAAAGCAAGCCTTTTCCTGCATTTTTTCGGTTCAAAACCGTTTTTTCTTGATAAAATTTTGCAGGCCATCCTCGTAGTGACAAAATAACACTCGAAATTTACAACTTTTTTGTTCATAAAAACGGGGATGTGGTTTTACATTGCCTTAACAAAAGCTTACTCTTCTCTACACGATTTTTATATTTCACCCCTATAAAGCGAAAAAGTCACGATCCGCTCACAGTTTCTTCATGTTTTTCACCCGGCAGGCGTGTTTGCCGCCGCCCGCGCAAAACAGCTCCAAAAAATGAATAATCCGGCCCGAAATCCTGCAAAAAATGCATACCGGGCCGGACATTCCGTCAAATCAATGCAAAAGATTTGAGAACGAAGATCCACAGGAAGACTGTGAAGAGGGCGGCGATGCTCGAAAAGACGACCTGCTGTCCCGCGAGCTCCCCGTCGTGGCCGGCTGCCGCCGCCATGGTAAAGGACGTGACCGCCGTCGGCGAGGCGAAGAGGATGGTCAGCGAAAGCAGGGCGATATCCCGGAAGCCGAGGAGAATGGCAACGGGGATGACCAGCAGCGGCACCAGCAGCACCTTTCCGATGATGCCGATGGTGAGGTAGCGGAGATTTTTGCGGACCGCGCCGAAGCGGAAGGTCGCGCCCAGGATGACCAGCGCGAGCGGCGTGGCGGCCTGTCCCAGATCCTGCACCGCGTCATGGACGGCGGTAGGGATGCGAACCGGCAGAGCCATCATAATCAGAGCGGCAACCGCGCCCAGAATCAGGGGGTTGGTCGCGATTCCCTTGAGGAGGGATTTGACGCCGGTCTTCCGGTCCGAATAATATTCCAGGGTAAAAACCGCCAGCACGTTGAAAATGGGCACCGCGACGGCCGACAGCAGCGCCGCCGTCGCGACATTGCCCTCCCCGTAGAGGTTGGCCGCGACCGGGATGCCGAAAATGACGTAGTTGGAGCGGAAAATCGCCTGGGTCAGCACAGCCCGGCGGCTGCTGTCCGGCACCAGCGCTCTTACAATGAAGAAGGCTGCCGCCGTCACCAGCAGAATGGCCGCCACCGCGAAAGCGATCAGCGCGGGCTGAAAGGCGGTCGTGATATCGGCGTCGTAGATGTTGGTGAACATCATCATCGACATAAAGACCTTAAAGCAGAAGGAGTTGCATTTGAGGAAGAACTGCTCATCGCCGAGCTTCATCCGCCTGGCCACATACCCCACGCCGATGCAGATCATAAGCGGCAGCACCGCGTTCAAACTGATAATGAGATTTTCCAAAGCTGACCGACCTTTCATGCTGTTCTATTTTTTCAGTTTACCATAAACCGGCGCCTTTTGCAATTCCCCGGCGGGATTTTCTTTGCACAAATTTGCAGGAGATTCTGCTGCGAAATGCAGAATTTTCATTTTTTCCGTAGAAAACCGCCGCGCCCTGTGCTATACTGATAGTAATTTTGCTGCGAAAGGCGGTCCTGGTTGTGGTCAAGGAAAAAGAATTTTACCGCTCACTCTTTATCGTCGCGCTCCCGGCGGCATTTCAGGGACTCATCTCCATGGGGGTCAACATGCTCGACAACCTGATGGTCGGTTCGCTGGATGATCTGACCCTCGCCTCGGTCTCCCTCGCGAATCAGGCGACGACGCTGTTCACCTTTCTGGTCAACGGCATCGGCGGAGGCGCGGCAGTCCTCATCTCCCAATACTGGGGAAAGCGGGATTTCGAACGCATCCGCCGGATCTTCGGGGTCATTCTGCGGTTCGCGGCGGCCGCCGCCCTCCTGATCTGCGGGCTGGTCGTGCTTTTCCCGCAGCAGACGATGGCAATTTTCACCAACGACGCCGCCATGATCGAAACCGGTGCGCGCTACCTGCGGATCGTCTGCCTGTCCTATCCGCTTTTTGCAATCTCCAACACGATGGTTGTGATGCTGCGCTGGATGGAAATCGTCCGCATCGGTCTCATCATCTCCTCCATCTCGCTGGTGACCAACTTCTGTTTCAACTACCTGTTGATTTTCGGCAAATTCGGGTTTCCGGCGCTGGGCGCGGAAGGCGCGGCGATCGCGACGGTGATTGCCCGGCTGCTGGAACTCTGCGTCGCCGCCTATTACCTGTTTGTCCGGGAGAAGCGGGTCTGTTTCCGGCTGCGGAACTTTCTCACCCGCGACCGCGAAATGGCGGGGGATTTCTGGCGGCATTCGGTGCCCATCATCCTGGGGGATTCTCAATGGGGTCTGGTCGGAGCCGCGAAGGCGATGCTCATCGGGCGGCTCGGGGTGACGATGGTGTCGGCGAACTCGATTGCCGACGTGTTCCTCTCCCTCGCCCTGATCTTCACCAACGGCCTGTCCAACGGCGCCTGCGTCGTGGTCGGCAAGAGCGTCGGGGAGAAGGACTACGCCAAGACCCGGCAGTACTCCAACACCATCCAGATCATCTTTGCCGGTCTGGCGGTCCTTGTCTCCGCGCTGGTGCTGGCCATGAGCCGCTTTGTTCCCTCCTTCTACAATGTCTCGGCCGAAACACAGGCCCTCTCCTCGACCTTCCTGGTCATTGGGGCGTTCACCCACCTGGGGACCTGCTACCACGCAGCCTGCTTCACCGGCATCAACCGGGGCGCCGGGGATGGAAAATTTGTAATGAAGGTGGATATGATCTGCGGCTGGCTGGTCGTCATTCCGCTGACCTTCCTGGCGGGCTTTGTCTTCCACTGGCCGCTGTGGGCGGTCTATCTTTGCACCCGCATTGACCAGTGCTTCAAGTGGATCATCGCCTTTTTCCGCCTGCGCGGGAACAAGTGGATCAAAAACGTCACCCGCGACTGACGGCGCGGAAAAATTCCGCGCGAAAATTCGAAATTTAACTTTCATTTTTCTGTATTACGAAAATTTAATTTGCACTTTACACAATCTTGCTCGTAAACCGGCGCGATCCCGGCTACAATGTTCAGTGTAAGGCAAAGAAAACACTGAACATTTTGTTGGAGGGCAAGAATTATGGAACTGACAAAAAAACAGGCTGCGACGCAGTCGCAAAAGCTGATGGTCTTTGTGCTGACCATGGCGCTGTACGGATTGGCGACCCTGTTTACCGAGCTGATCCCGAAATTTCAGGTGGGAATCGTGGAATTCTCCGTCGAGTACTTTTTCTTTATTCCGCTGACGCTGGCGATGCTCTTTGATCCGCTGTCCGCGGCGCTTGGCGCAGCCACCGGCGAGCTGGTTTTCAGCGAAATCATGCTCGGGCAGTTCGGCGGGCTGGGCGAACTGGAAAAATTCATCACCGTGACCATCGGCGTTTACATCGCCGGCCGCATGGTCCGAAATCCGTCCAACCGCGCGATGGTAGGCGTTGCCGCCATCACCGGAACCGGCCTGCAAATGCTGATGGGGACGGTTGTGGATATTCTGAAGGTGCAGTTCGCGGTCGAGGACTTTGAAGCGGTCGCCGGCCTCCCGGAGAGCGTCTTTGCCACCGAGGGCTTCGCCTTCCTCAACGACCTGCTCTTCTCCGGCATCCTTTTCTGCCTGCTGCCCACCCTCTTCCTGGTTCCGAAGCTGTATGGCAAGATCGAACCCCTGCTGGGGATGCGGCCCCGCGATGAAAAGAGCGATCTGGGCAGGATCAGCCCCAAAATCCTCTTCGCCTGCGCCGCCGCCTTTATCGCGGCCATCGCCGCCGAGCTGCTTGCCACCAGCGGAATGCCGCTCATCGACTGGGAAGCGGAATGGGCGGAAAGCGGAACCGCGGTCGCCCTCGGCATTGCCGCCGCTGCCGCAGCAGCAGTCGCCGTCATCGCGGTCATTAAGGTGAAATACGGAAAGGAAAAGGTCCCGCAGAAATGAACATCATCGAGATAGAGAACCTGACCTACTCCTATCCCGCCGCGAAAAGTCCGATTTTAAAAAATATTTCCTTACAGGTCGAAGAAGGGGATTTCCTTGCGGTCGTTGGCAACAACGGCTGCGGGAAATCCACCTTTTGTAAGACGCTGAACGGCCTGATCCCACATTTTATCACCGGAGATTGGGAAGGGACCGTCCGGGTCGGCGGGCTGAACACCCTGGAGTCGGATGTCGGTGCCCTGGCCTGCAAGGCGGGATACGTCTATCAGGATTTTGAAAACCAGATCGTTCGCCCCACTGTGCTGGACGATGCCTCCTACGCCTGCCTGAACTACGCGATGCCCGACTATCTGGAGCGCGGACGGGAGGCGCTCGCGCTCTGCGGCCTGGAGGGGCGGGAGGACGACTACATCTGGCCGCTCTCCGGCGGGCAGACCCATCTGCTGGCGCTGGCGGGCGCGGTGTCGCTGCGGCCGGACATTCTCATTCTGGACGAGCCGATCGCCCAGCTGGACCCCGGCCATGCGGACAAAATTTACGGCGTGCTGCGGGAGCTGAACGAAAAGCACGGCAAAACCATCATCGTCATCGAGCACCACACAGAATATATCGCCGACTACTGCAAGCATGTGATGCTGATGCGGGACGGTTCCATCGCCTGGAAGCTCCCAACCGCCGAGGCGCTGCAACGGGTGGACGAACTGCGGGAGTGCAACATTTTTCCGCCGCAGGTGACCATCGCCGCCCACCGGATGCGGAAGGAGGGGCGCCTTCCCGAAGCGCAGCCCCTCCCCACGACCATTGCGGAGGGAAAAGAGGCGTTTTCTTCCCTTTGCTGCCGCCCCGCGGCGCCCGCCTCGCCGCAGCGGCAGACAGGGGAACCGGCGGTCCGGTTTCAGGACGTCTCCCTCGCCTACCGCTCCGTCAAAGGCGAGGACCGGGTAGTGTTTGACCGCCTCAATCTGGAGGTGCGGCGGGGTGAAAAGATCGCCCTCATCGGCTCCAACGGGGCCGGAAAGTCCACCCTGATGAAGCTGATGGTCGGCCTCCTCAAGCCGGGCCGGGGGGAGATTTTCCTCAACGGCGAGAATGTCCGCAAGCGCAAAACGGAGGATCTCTCCCGGCAGATCTCGCTGGTCTACCAGAATCCCGAGCAGATGTTCATCAAGGACTCCATCCGGGCGGATATCGCCTACGCCATGCAGGTGCGGCAGGTCCCCGACTGGGAGGCGCGCACCGGCGCGCTGCTGGCACGCTTCCGGCTCACCGAATTACAGGACCGGGACGGACGCCTCCTCTCCGGCGGGCAGATGCGCCGGGCGAGCCTCGCCATCGGCATTGCCCTGAATCCGGGCATCCTGCTGCTGGACGAGCCGACCGCCAACCTGGACATCGCCACCCGCAGGGAGATCATGCGGACGCTGACGGACATGAAGGGTATCACCGAGACGGTGATGATCGCCACCCACGACATGCAGCTCGTCTGCGAGTGGGCGGAGCGGATTGTCGTGCTCTGTCAGGGGAGGGTTGTGGCCGACGGGAGGCGGGACGAAATCTTTGGAAACCGGGCAGTTGCCGAAACGGCCGGCATCCGCCCGCCGGAAATCTTCTCCATGGGGCAGGCGCTGGACCCCGGTGCCCTCTGCTACACGGTGGAGGAATTTTTACAGAGCTTTCAGGAGGCGTGAGAATGGAAACGAAAACAAAACAGAAACTGTCGGAGAGCATTCTCGACAAGTTTTCCATTGATTTTCTCCGCAGCCAGGTGCTGAAAAATGCGTATGGCAACGACGACACCGTCATTGCCCGGCTGGACCCGCGGATTCTTTTGATGTGGTATCTGTTCATCGGCCTGGTGCCGTGGTTTGTCAGCAATCTCTGGTTTTTGATGGCCTGCTTTCTGCTCGTGCTGGTGACCACAAAGCTCGCGCGGGTGGCGGGACTGGTGCTGCTGCTCTTCGCGGTGGGGGTATTTTCGCAGACGGGGTACCTGTTTTTAGTCTCTCTGCTCTTCGGCGGGGATACCTCCACGATCATACCTCTGCTCATCCTCACGTTGAAAGTCGCCACCTGCTCGCTGGCCTCCATCACCGTCTTTTCCGGCCTGGACCCCGACCGGCTTTCCAACGGGCTGATGTGGTACGGCTGCCCGGAACGGCTGTCCTTCTCCATCTCCTACGCCTACCGGGTGCTGCCCATGCTGATGGAGGAATTCCAGAACATCCTGCTCTCCTTCCGGATGCGGGGCAATCCGCCCGCCCACGAAACCTTCCGGGGGAAGGTCCGGTACCTGTTCTACCAGGTCCAGGTGGTCATGCACGCCTTCTACCCGCTGATGCTCAACACCGCCAAGCGCTCCCGGACGACGGTAGAGGCGCTGGAAATCAAGGGCTACCGCTATGCGGCCGTCAACAAAACCGTCAAAAAGATGAAACTTGCCACACTGAAGGTAACTTACAACGACCTGTTGTTTACGGCGGTCTCCGTTTTGTGGATCGCCCTGGCCATCCTGGCGTCCACCCTGTTTTAGAAAAGAGGTAGCAGCTTGAAACTGGATTTTCACACGCACGGCAAGCTTGCCAAACGCCTGCCGTTTTCCACGCAGTACACCGACTGGCTGTTTGAAGAGGCAAGGAACGCCGGGCTGGATGCAATCTGCCTGACCGAGCACTTCAACACCCTTCAGTTTGACGAACTGTACGGCTATCTCCTGGAGACCAGCCGGCGGGAGGGCGATACCCTGCTGCTCCCAAACGGGCTGCGCATTTTCCCGGGCATGGAGACCGATATTGCCGAAGGCGGACATGTCCTCTCGCTGGGTACCGCCGAAACCATTCTGGAGCTGAACCGGCGTCTGGCTCCGCACAAACAGCCGGGGCACTTTCTCCCCTTTGAAAGGCTGATGGACCTGTTTCAGGAATACGACATTCTGGTAGGCGCCGCGCACCCCTACCGGGAGGGCGGACACATCCCGGCACTGCCCCTTGAGCAGCTGAAGCGCCTCGACTTTCTGGACCTGAACGGAAAGGATGTCGCCGAGGACCGGCAGCGCGCCGAAACGCTCACCCACACCCTCGGCGAGCGGCTGGGCAAGCCGGTCGTCTCCGGCAGCGACACCCATCAGGCGGTGCAGTACGGCTGCATCTGCACCGATTTTTCCGCCGGAATCACGACCTTTTCGGAGCTGCGCCGTCAGATGCTGGCGGGCGCCTACCGCATCACCGTCTCCGAGCGGGCGGCGTTTCAGGTCAAAACAGCCGGCGTCCTGAAGCGGGCCTTAAAGGAGATTCACGCCCTGGGCGGAGATTACGTGAAAGTCCTCCTCAGCGGCGAAAAGGACAAAAATGCGCGCTCCTTCAACGAGCGGATCGCCGTCACCCACGAGACAGTGGTGATCGACTACTCCCCGCGGGCGGACCAGATGGCCTGGAAAATCCGGGAAGCCGCAGACGATATGGCCCGCAAGGGGTTTGAACTGGTCTCGGCGACCGCGACCGGCTCGGCCAAGGCGATCCTCATCTTTCGGAAAAAGGGAACCGGCCTGAATTTTCTTTCTTGAATCGCGCGCACTTTTTTGGTACAATGGCATTGTAATCCACGCAAAAGGAGACATCAACGATGAAAGCTTTCCTGCGGATGGCGGCAGTGCCCGCCCTGACCTGTGCGCTGCTGGCAGGTTGTATCCGGATCACCCTTCCCACCGCCGAATCCCCTGCCGCGCCGGCTGAAGAAAGCGTCCCGGTGTCCGAAAGCGGCAAAACGCCGGTTTCCTCCCCCGGCGCAGCGGCAGAATCCGCGGCAGAACCCGGCGAATCTTCCGTCGAAGAGAGTGCCGGGCAATCCTCCGCCGGAGAGATTGACCGCGACGCCGCTCTTGCGCTGGCGCTGGAAGACGCCGGCGTCCCGGAAGAGGACGCCAGCCGCATCCAGGTGGAGCGCGGCCGCGAAAGCGGCATCCCGGTTTTTCAGGTGGAATTCGAAACTGCCTACGGCGACTACGACTGCTCGGTCGCCGTCTCGGACGGAAAAATTGTGGACGCCGACTACGAGGTGGAGGAAGAACAGCTGGACGCGCTGGGCGGCAGCCCTGTGACGCTGGAAGAGGCGAAGGCGGCCGTGCAGGACCGGGTTCCCGGCGCGGACGCCGGGGATATCCGGATGTGGGAGGAGAGCGAAGACGGCAGGGGCCGCTTCGAGGGCGAGCTCTTCCATGGCGGCATGAAGTACGAGTTTGAGATCGACCCGCAAACAGGAATCATTCTGGACTGGAGCGCGGACCTGCGCGAATGAGCCGCCGCAGCCTGTGCCCGGACTGTCGATAGGAGGTTTAGCGCGGCATGACCCTGCAATTTCCGCAAATGCCGGAACAGATTACGAAATCGGAATCCAGAATTCTCGACTATATCTCCAACAACCCCGACGAATTTCTCCTCTCCTCCATCGGCGCGGTGGGCAAAAAGCTGGACGTGTCCGGCACCACCATCTCCCGCTTTGTGCGGCGCCTGGGCTGCGAGGACTACAAGGACCTCAAGCGGCTGGTTGCCGATCAGAATCTGTCGGAAGGTCCCGCCGTCAAAATGATGAAGACGCTGCGCACCGACCGGGAGTTTACGGTGGAAAACTGGATCCTGCGGCAGCAGATGTACCTGCAGAAGACCCTGGAAGGCCTGAATCCGGACGACTTTGTGGAAGCCGTCTCGGCAATCCTGAAAGCGCACCGGGTGTTTATCCACGCGAAAAGCGCGTCCTCCTCTCTGGGGCAGCTGCTGATGTTCCGGCTGCGGAGGATCGGAATCGAGGCCCTTCTTCTCCCCTCCGGCGGCTCAGAGGTGCTGGAAGGGCTCTCGCAGGCGAGAGAAGGCGACCTGGTCGTGATGTTCAGCTTCTCCAAGGTCTCCCAGGAGGGAAAAATGATCCTCGGGTACCAGAAGGAGGCCGGCTACCGCACCCTCGCCTTTTGCAGCCGCGCCTTTGTGCCGGAAAATGAGCAGGCGGACATCCAGCTGTTTGTCTACCGCGGGGAGGCGAAGGAGTACCACTCCATGACGGCGCCCGCGGCGGTGGTGGACGCCCTGGTCGTAGCGGTGTCGGAGCGGATGGGAGAGCAGTCCGTGCAGCGCCTCTCCAGCCTCCACAATCTGAAAAAGAATTACGCGCCGGACCGGTAACCGGAACGGCGCGCAAAAAAGCACAGGGACGGCGATGCGCCGCCCCTGTGCTTTTTTCGGAAACGGGCCTCAAGCGGCCGGGTTCTCCACAATTCCCACAAAGAGAACGCTGCCGCGCGACACAACCGCGAACAGAAACGGCCGGTCAAGGGTTAGGACAAACTCCTCCTCCGGCGGCATGGCGCCTGTGGTATTCATGGACACCGCGGTGTAGGCCGCGCCGACGCAGCCCTCCTCGTCAATGGAGAGAGTCGCGTCCTGCTGGACGCCGGAGACAAAGAGCGGCTCCTCCGAGAGGGGCGAAAAATCGGCCAGCTGCCCGTCAAAGGCGTCGGTCACGCCCAGCTCCCGCAGAACCCCGGCCAGATTTTTCAGCGACACGCCGTAATCAAACTGCGGGACGCGGAAGGTGACCTGTCCGCTCACCGCCCCTTCCTCCGAAAAGAGGGCGGCGGACAGCGCCTCGGGGTCAGCCGCCAGCCCGGCGGGGGAAATGCCCTCATCCGGCAGAATCAGGCGCATCTCCGCGCCGTTTCGCATCCGCAGGGAAGCGGCGGTAAAATTTTCCCCGTCCAGGTAGCTGCTTCCCGTCTTCTTCTCCATAAAGCGCGCAGTGACGGATTCCCCGTCCGCGAGGAAAAACTCCCCGTCCGCCGTCCGGCTCTCCGGAAACGGGCTGCTCCAGCTCCCCTTGAAATACAGGGTGGAAAGCAGCAGCAGCGCGGAATCCGGCCCGGGCTTAAAGTCCGCCGCCTCCCCCAGCAGCCCGCCGGTCTTCTCCTGCACCCAGGAAGCGACCGTTTCCGGATAGTCCGGCGAGGAGAAATCCGCCCGGTAGGCGTACGCGTCATAACTGTCGGCCAGCCGGTCGAGCGGCTCCCGGCGGAATGAAACGGCCTCGTTGAGCCAGAGTGACCCCGCCACAGCCAGCGTCTCCTCCTCCCCGTCATAGCAGAGGGAGCGGTACCAGTTTCCGGCCTCCGCGCGCAGGCTGTCCAGATCTTCCGCTCCCAGCAGCGCGAGCAGCTGAGCCTGCGTCTCTCCGGCGGCGGCTTCCGCCGTCATGGCCAGCGCAAGGTAAAGGCTGGCGGGGGAATAGAGTGCGTTCTCCCCCTCTGCCGCCGGGAGAATCTCCGCGGCCGTCTTCACGGTGAAGTCCGAAAGCGCCCGCAGCAACGCCTCCGACGCTTCCCCGGTTCCGGCGGCCTCCGTTTGGGCGGCGTCTGTCCCCGCCTCGATGCGGGCGGCCGCCAGCGCGTCTCCGCCGCTGCATCCGCCAAGCAGCAGGGCGCAGCAGAGTGCCGCCGCGCGCAGAAACCAACGCTGTTTCATACGTTTTCCTCCTTTCAGAAGCTCCGCACAATCGCACAGGCCGAACAGATGGCTTCTCGGACTGAAATGACCCGCAGTCCGGCGGCGACGGTAATCAATACCGCCAGCACACAGGCCAGAATGGGCAAAAGCAGCTCTTTCCGGTTCATCGTCATCCCTCCGTCAGTTCAAACCCGCAGGAGACTCGGAATTCCTCCCCATCCTGACTGCCGGTCAGGGAGAGACGGTACCGCCCCGGCACCAGCCCGGGCCACCAGGAGAAGGAGACGGTCCCCTCCCGGGAATTTTCCAGCGGGTCGGGCACGCCGCAGAAGCCCATCTCCAGCGGGACTTCCTCCCAGCCGTCCTCCCCCAGCCGCTCGAGCGCGGGGATGAGCAGGATTTCCGCCGCCTCGCCGGTGCGGTTGCGGACGGTGTAGGCTGCCTCCCCGGCCGAAAGGGGGATTTTCTCCGCTATCTCCAAGGCGAAGGGCCGGCTGTCCGCCGCAAAGTAGTAGGAGACGCTGCCGTTTTCCCACTCTGCCCAGGCTACAAAAAGATATTTCCCCTGCTGTTCCGGCCAGGAGAAGGCGCCGCCGTCCAGCGGAATCTCGATTTCCTCTGCCCCGATGCCGTTTTCCGCGAAATCCTCCCACGCCCAGCAGCGGAGAGCGGCCGAATCCGGTTCTCGTGAGAAGGAGAGCTTCGCCTCGCGGAAGCCTTTCTTCACCGCGACAACCGGGACCCGGTCCCGCCCGTCAAAGGGGAGCGCCGAGTCAACAGCAATCCCCCTGCCGTCCTCGTACCAGTCCGCGCTCCCCCGGACCGAAACGGTGTAGCTTACCGTCTCGCCGGTGTGGTATTCCACCCCCATCGACGGCATCGACGCGTAGGGGTCATTGGGGTCCGGCTCCGCGAAAAACTGACTCAGATCGGTCGGGACCTCCCAGCCGTCCGGCTGCTGCCCCACGATCCGCACCGCAGAACAGGCAATGCCGGCCGGGTAGGTCTCCTGAATATAGCCGTCGTAGATCAGCTCCACAATCTGCCCGGCGGAGAGATCCTCCGCCGCAAAGGAATTGCCTTCGGAATCGGTGATTTCCGCCCCGGACACCACAGTCGAATACACGTCGTTTTCGTTGGGAATGCTGCCGTCCGGATCGCTCGGCGCTACCAGGAGGGTTCCGCTTTCGGCGTAGAGGATGGTGGCCCGCATCAGGGCGGTTGTCGGGGCGGTATCCGGCGCCTTTCCGCAGGCTGCGACGGCAAGAGCGGCAAAAATCCCGGCCACCCCGGCGAAAATCCTGTGCAGTGTGTTCATGCAGTCTTCCCCCTTATTGCAAAAGATCGTTTCATCCATATAGTACGATTTTGGGGGAAAATGTTGCGGAATTTTGAAAAAAATTCGCGAAGGCGCAAAAAGGGCGCCGGTTCTCACCGGCGCCCTTTGTTCTGCAATTTTATTCGGTCAGCAGACCGGAGAGGTCCACCTTTTCGCCATCCGCCCAGAGGCGCTCGAGGCTGTAGAAGTCCCGGGTCTCCTCATAAAAAATATGGATGATGACATCGGTGTAATCGAGGATGATCCAGTTTTCACTCCTGTATCCCTCGATGTTGTGGGGCTTTACCCCCTGCTGTCCGAGCTGGTATTCCACCTCGTCGGCCAGCATTTTGACCTGCGTGGAGCTGGAACCGGCCGCGATTACAAAATACTCGCCCAGAATTGTCAGGTCTCCCACCCGGATTGCCCGGATATCCCGGGCCTTTTTGCTGTCGAGGACTTTGACGGCCGCCTCCATCAGCTCTTTTGCGTTCATTCACATCCTCCTCACTCATTTCCGCCCAGGATATCCCCGACGGTAGACTTGTTGTCATCGTAGTAGTCGGTCGTGTTCTGCAGCTCAATCAGGTTCAGCTCCTCTGCCGGCACGGGGTCGTCGAAGGGGCGGAAGCTCTCGTTGAGCAGTTCGGTCAGCGGCTCCAGATGAACCGACCACACCGACTGTCCGTTCGGGGCGGTACAGCCTTCGCCGGGCACGGTATAGAAGTGGATGTCATCCATCTCAATATCCATCACCACTTCGATGAGGCTGAGCACTGTCCGGACATTCAGGTCGGTCGTGACCTCCTCCATGACGGTCGGGACCAGGGCGGTCAGTTCACTCAGGGAGAGGCTCTTGAATTTCTGGAACATGGCCGCCAGGAACTGGCGCTGCGCGTCCAGACGCCCGATGTCCGATCCGGGACGGCTGTACCGCTCCCGGACGAATTTCTCCGCCTGGATGCCGTTTAAGGTCTGCACGCCGGGATAGAAGGTGTATCCTTCCAGCGTAAAGCTCTCCTGAATGTTGATCTCCACGCCGCCGACTGCGTCGACAATGCGGATAAATCCATCCATGATGACGTTTGCATAGTGGTCAACCGGCAGTCTGAACCGGTCGTAGATGACCTGCGCCAGTCCCTCCAGCCCGCTGCGGCTGTAGACACCGTTGATCTTGCCGGTCACAGAGACATCTGTCCCCACATAAGTATCCCGCGGAATCTGCAGGACGTTCACTTCATTGGTCTCGAGATTCAGCTGCACCACCATGATGACGTCGGTCAGCGTGCCGCGGGCAGTTCCGGCCGACTGGTCGATGGTGTTGTAGTCGATGCCGGTCACCAGGAAACTCGTCACCTTCCCCCGGTTTTCCTCGGTTGTCTGAATGGCCTCGTCGATGCTGGCCACGTTGCCGGATTCGTCGATTTCAGGCAGCGGCGCCCAGCTCATCAGCGAGACGTATCCGATAATTCCCGCCGACACTCCGATGAGCACCACCGAAGCGATCAGCAGCAGCCGGTCCAGAAGCGAAAGCCTCCTGCGGCGAGTTCCCTTATTTGCCATAGCAAGATCCACCTTTCATGATGCGCTGCTCTTCCGCTTTTGCGCGCGCCAGGGCGATTTCGTTGTAACAGGCCAGAGAATCGGGCTGCAGCGGCTTTCCCTGCCGGACCAGATCCCCGATAATAAACTGAAGCGAATAGAAAAGCGCCGCGTCCAGGTCGCGGTCGGCAAGCCGCCGGACCTCCTTCACGTCGCTGAAATCCCGGTCGGCCGAGGTCAGGTCCGCCAGATACACCACCTTCTCCAGCAGGGACATGCCCGCCCTGCCGGTGGTGTGGTAGCGGATCGCGTTTAAAACGTCCCCGTCCGCGATGCCGAGCCTGTCCCGCGCGTACAGATACCCGCAGGGCGCGTGCCAGAGCTGGGGCGAAACCCAGTCGGCGTCCGATAAAAGTATACCAGACTTTTGCAGAGATTGCAACAAAATTTTTGGTGGCGAATTTTTTTCGATATCGTGAATAAGACCGGCCAGCTCCGCCTTCTGCGGGTCCGCGCCGTGGATTTTCGCGAGTTCCACCGCCCGCTCCATCACATTGAGAGAGTGGCGGAAGCGTTTCGGGGTGAGCCGCTCCTCGAGCAGCTTCACATACTGCGGATAACTGGTTTTCATGTTCTGTAAAGCCCCTTTTCCTGGATGTAGGCGGCGACTGCCTCCGGCACGAGGCCGGAAATATCTTCCCCGCGCCGCACCTTTTCCCGCACAAGAGTCGACGAGAGCGGAAGCGGCTCCACCCGAACGACCCGGGTCCGTCCCAGCGTCCCGGCCTTCTGCTCGAGCAGCAGCTCCTCCCCCTCGTTCCGGGCAAAGGCGGCGATATCGGCCAGGCGAAGAATGTCCCGCCAGCGGTGCCAGCGGTCGAAGCTCTCGAGCATGTCGGCCCCCATCAGCAGGGTAAACCGGCAGTCCGGAAAGATTGCGCGCAGCCTTTCAAGGGTCAGAATCGTGTAGCTCTTCCCGCGCGCCCGCTGCTCAATGTCGCTGACCCAGACTTTCTCCATCCCCGCGGTCGCGAGGCGCGCCATCTCCAGCCGGTCGCGGTTGGAGGCGAGGTCGCGCACCGCCTTGTGCGGTGGGATGCTGGTGGGGATGACGAGCAGCCGGCTGAAGGAAAGCTGGGCGCAGGCCGCGCGGATGAGGTGGAGGTGTCCGTTGTGAATCGGGTTAAAGGTCCCGCCGTATATGCAGAAGTGCTCCATCCGGCACATCCCCCTTCCGTCTGTTTCTCAGTCGAGTTTGATTACCGGCGCCTCCGGGTTGGGCTTATAGAGGGTGATGCGGGTGCCCACCACCTGGACCACCTCGCACCCGCAGGCGGCGGCGATTTCCTCAGCCGCCTCTCTGGCGGTGTAGAGGCTGTTTTCGAGCACCCGGATCTTGATGAGCTCCCGGGCGAGAAGGGCGTCGTTCACCTGTTTGACGGTGTTGCCGCTGATGCCGCCCTTGCCGATCTGCAAAATGGTGTCCAGGCTGTTTGCCATCGATCGAAGCTGTGCGCGCTGTTTGCTGGTCATAAATGATTCTCCTTTATATTTTCATTTGGGTGAAGGCGGATTTGCTCTGCCGCGTCCGGCAATGCAGTCTCCCACCGGCCGCAGACGGCGGTCCTTTCGTCGTAGGCGAAACAGATGTCCTCGTGAGACACACTTCCCAGAATCAGCGTCCCGTTCCGGAAAAAGCACAGATCTTCCGGCAGCTCCCAGGGGGCGTCCCCGCTGAAAAGGCAGTGGTAACGCTCCAGAAGGATTCGCCTCGCCGCCCCGCAGGCTCTGAAAAGGAAGACCTCGATCTCCTGTCCGCCGGGAACGCGGTAGCAGAACCAGTGGTCTGTGCGGATTGTCCTCAGATAGTAAGGAGCGAGCTTCTGCATCAGTTCGCGGGAAGCCCGGCTTTTGTCCGCGCCCCATCCGTTTTTTGTCAGGGAAAAGCTGTCCGCATATAGAAAACAGGCTGACATCAGCTCTTCAAACGCTTCTCCTGACACATTCTCCATCAGAGAGAGCATGTTCACACACCGCGCCCCTGCTTCAGATAGCTTTCCAGCATCCGGTTGGCGCGGCCGCGGTGGTTGACGGCGTCCTTTTCCTCCGCGGTCATCTCCCCGAAGGTCTTGTCCCCCCAGTAAAACAGGGGGTCATAGCCGAAGCCGTCCGCGCCCTTCGGTTCAAAGCCGATTTTCCCGGGGCAGATGCCCTCAAAGACCCGCTCCTGCCCGTCCGCGCTGATGTAGGCGATGGCGCAGGTGAAATGGGCGGAGCGGTCCTCCACCCCCTCCAGCTCGGAGAGGAGCTTGCGGTTCCGGTCGGCGTCGGTCGCGTCTTCTCCGGCGTACCGGGCGGAATACACCCCGGGCCGGCCATTTAAAGCATCCACGCAGAGGCCGGAATCGTCGGCAATGACCGCGGTGTGCGCCTGCTCCCAGACCGCCCGCGCCTTGATGAGGGCGTTTTCGGCGAAGGTATCGCCGGTCTCCTCGGGATTGCTCACAATCCCCTTCTCCTTCTGGGAATAAACGGTGAAGCCCAGCGGCTCCAGCATCCGTTTGAATTCCCGCACCTTTCCGGCGTTGCCGGTGGCGATGATGATTTCCATTGTCATTCCCCTTTTTTCAAAAGCTTTTTCCGGATGAGGAAGCAGGCGGCCGAAGCTGCCGCCAATATCAGCGGCATGGCGGCAGCAATCCGGAACATCACCCTGGCGC
>CALXIG010000077.1 GCA_944388305.1 uncultured Clostridia bacterium | reverse complement strand
CGTAGTTCATGCCGTCTGCTTTCTGCATGAAAATTCCTCCATTTCAATTCAGATGCCGCGCGGGGAGGCGCGGTTAAAAACAGGGGCGGTATTCGCCGACAATCTCGTCGTTGTCGTTGGTCAGGCTGAGCGGGCGGAGACCATCGAGCATGGCGAGCGTCTGTGCGCTGCCGCAGCCGAGCTTTTCCAGAATGCGCCGGATGACAATCGGCCAGCACTCCTCAGTGCCGTCGTCAAATTTGAGCGCCACGCCGATTCCCTCTTCGCGCAGCGCGAAGCAGTACACGCCCTTCGCGCCGCCTTTGGCGACGATGTTGCGGTCGCGGTTGATTTCGGTGCAGAGGAAGCCGTTTCCCCGCACCATGACGGGATATTCCTTCATCGCCTCGACCGTCCTGCTGACAGCTTCCCGCAGCGGCGCGCGCGCAATCATGTCCGGGCAGGCGAGTTTGAGATAGGAGAGGGCCATGTTGTAAAGCGGCACCGCAAATACCGGCACGCCGCAGCCGTCCACTCCGATCGGGATGGAGGCGGCCTCCACTTCAGCCATCTCCGCGATCACCCGCAGGATTTTCTGCTGGGCGGGGCTGTCCTTTTTCCAGTAGCCCGCGACGCTGCCGGCCGCCTCCTTCTGGAGCATCATCGCGCCCGCGTGCTTGCCCGAGCAGTTGTGCCAGGCCTTGCGGGGCGGCTGCCCGAGGCGGATCGCTTCGTGAAAGGCTTCCCGGTTGGCGGGATAGGTGGGGAGCATCAGCAGGTCCTCCTCCTTCGCGCCGATTTTCTCCAGCATGGAGAGCAGCGTTTCGACATGGACCGGCTCGCCGGCATGGGAGCCGCAGAGCAGGGCGGTTTCCCGCATGGTCAGCCCGTATTTGCGGTCCAGCCCGTCCAAAAGCGGCGCGAGCGCCTGAATGGGCTTGGAGGAGGAGCGGTAGTAGAGCGGAGCGGACGTGTCTCCGGCGGAGAAGACAATGTTGCGGCTGCGGTCGATCACACAGATGCGGCCGGGGTGGATATTTTCCAGCAGCCCGCCGCGGTATTCTTCTACCAGAATGGGATTTTGCATAAAGCGGCACCTCTTTTGACAGGATGATTGATTACCCCCAGTATAGCACAGCCGGATGAAAAAAGAAATGGGGAAAATCCGCTTTTTGCTGCGAATTTTTGCGCTTTTTGCGCGGGCGGTTCTTTTTCGGGATTCCTTTGAAAAAATTCCGCCGGTCTGCGAAAAAAGCCTTGACAGCGGAATGGGCGCGTGCTATAATAATCAGGAACAATCAAGCAGAACCGCTGTTCTCACCCTTCGCTTTCGTGTTAGATGGGTTAATACCGATGGATGCCGTCCGGTTTCGGGCGGTTTTTGCGGGTATGGACGGCAGTTCATGCCCGCTTTGTTTTGTCCGCGAGGCGTTCGCGGCAGAGAATCCGCCCGCAAGGGCGCTACCGGGTACTGGAGGTGCTTTACCATTAGCAAAAAAGACTCGCTTATCAATGAGGAGATCCGTGAAAAGGAAGTGCGCGTGATCGACGCGGACGGCAGCCAGCTCGGCATCCTGCCGACCAGACAGGCGCTCGCCATCGCGGCGGAAAAGGGCCTGGACCTCGTCGATATCGCCCCGCAGGCGACTCCCCATGTCTGCCGGATCATGGATTACAACAAATACCGCTACGAGCAGGCCAAGCGGGAAAAGGAAGCCCGCAAGAATCAGAAGACAGTGGATGTCAAGGAAGTCCGCATGTCGATGAACATCGACACCCACGACTTTGAAACCAAGGTCAATCAGGCTATCAAATTCCTGAAAGGCGGGGACAAGGTCAAGGTTTCGGTGCGCTTCCGCGGTAGAGAGATGGCGCATACCGATCTGGGCCGCGCTCTGCTGGACCGGTTTAAAGACGCATGCTCCGAGGTTGGCGTGATTGATAAGCCGGCGAAGATGGAAGGCCGCAGCATGGCCATGTTTATCTCCGCAAAGCCTTCGAAATAAGCGGTCCCGGACGCAGATTCCCGTTTGTTTATCATTCAGAAGGAGGATTTCCGATATGTCTAAGATCAAAACCCACAGCGCTTCCAAAAAGCGTTTCAGCCTGACCAAAACGGGCCTTGTCAAGCGCGCCAAGATGGGCAAGCGCCACATCCTGACCAAGAAGACCACCAAGCGCAAACGCAACCTGCGCAAGAACGCTTACGCGGATAAGAGCTGCGCCGCGACGATCAAGAAGATGCTCCCCTACGCTTAAGGCCGGGGCAGAACGCAAACGACGACTGAAACCGAATTTGGAGGTAACTGACTATGGCTCGTGTAAAGGGCGCAATGATGACCCGCAAGAGAAGAAATAAAATCCTGAAGCTCGCCAAAGGCTACTGGGGCAACAAGAGCAAGCACTTCAAGATGGCCAAAGAGGCCGCGATGAAGTCCGGCAATTACGCTTATGTAGGCCGCCGCCTCAAAAAGCGCGATTTCCGCCGCCTCTGGATCACCCGCATTTCCGCCGGATGCAAGGCGAACGGCATCAACTACTCTCAGTTCATGAACGGCCTCAAGAAGTCCGGCGTGACCCTGAACCGCAAGGTTCTCTCCGAAATCGCCGTCCATGACGCCGCCGCTTTCACCGCTCTCGTCGAGCAGGCGAAGAAGGCTTTATAAGAACGACTTCCACGCCCCTGGTTTTGTACCCGGGGCGTTTGCCGTCTTTTCGGACGGCGCGGCTGCAAGGGCTTCCGCCGGGAGGCTTTGCATTTGTGCCGGCCGGCGAAAGCTTTTTGCGGCGGATACGGAGGAGATTATGGAGAAAATCGAGTCGCGGGACAACGCGAAAATCAAAGAATATGTCAAAATCGCCACCTCCCGTAAGCGCCGGGAGGAGAGCGGGAAATTTGTCCTGGAGGGGGTCAAGCTGCTGGAGGAGGCGGCGCGCTCCGGCGTTGAGATCGAGCGGATCTTTGTTACCGAAGCCTGTCTGACCGCCCGCCCCGCCTTCGCGGAAAAAGCGGCGCGGCATCCCGGCAGCTGCCTCATTTCCGAGGCGGTGGAGGGGAAGATTTCTCAGTCCGCGTCGCCGCAGGGGGTTTATGCCCTTTGCAAAAAACTTGACAAACCGGAAAACCTGGGTAAAATAGACAGTAACGGAAGTTATATCGCGCTCTGGGACCTCCAGGACCCCGGCAACGTCGGCACCGTCATCCGCGGTGCCGACGCGATGGGGCTTTCCGGCGTCATCGTGAGCGAAAACTGCTGCGATCTGTACAGCCTGAAAACAATCCGCGCGGCGATGGGCTCCCTCTTCCGGGTGCCGGTTTTCCCGGTGGAGATGGAGCGCTTTCTGCGGGAAACGCCGCTTACAAGCTACGCCGCCGTCGTCACGCCGGACGCGCTGCCGGCTACCCGGGTGTCTTACCGGGGCGCGGTGGCTGTCATCGGAAACGAGGGGCGGGGATTGAGTCCGGAGCAGGCGGCCGCCTGTTCCGCGCGAATCACCATCCCCATGCGCGGCAACGCGGAATCCCTGAACGCGGCGATGGCCGCCTCCATCCTCATGTGGGAGATGGCCCGCGCGTCCCTTTCAAAGGAGAATGGATATGAAACGAATTGAAAGCTTCTGCGTCAACCACCTGAAGCTGTGGCAGGGCCTTTACCTCTCCCGCGCCGACGGCGACGCGCTTACCTATGACCTGCGGATGGTCGTCCCCAACGGCGGGATTTACCTCGAAAACGACGGCATCCACACCTTTGAGCACCTGCTCGCCACCTACCTGCGCAACACCGAATATTCCGACCGGGTCATCTATGTCGGCCCGATGGGCTGCCGGACCGGGTTTTACCTCATCTTCCGGGACTCCGTCTCCAAAGAAGAGGTCATCGCCCTCGTGCGGCGGGCGATGGACTTTATTGCGGACTATGAGGGAGAGATTCCCGGCGCCACTGAAATCGAATGCGGAAATTACCGCGAGCACAACCTGGAAAAGGCGCGCCGCTACGCGGCGGAGATGCGGGAATTTCTTCAGAACTGGACGCCGGAAAAAATGCGCTACGCGCAGTAATTTTTGAAAAAAAGGGTGAGTTCTATGCGGGAACGGCTTCGGTACTGGGTCTGGTTCTCCCAGTGCTTCCCTTACGGCAGCGATAAGATCAGCCGCTTTCTCGAGGCGGGCGCGGACCCGGAAAAGCTCTGTCTGGAGGGCAGGGAGTACCGGCGGTCCTTCGGCATTTTGACGCAGAAGGAGCTGGACCGGCTCGATCACGTCTCACTCGAGCGGGCGGATCTGATTCTGGATGATTGCGAGAAACTCGGCATCTGGGCGGTGAGCATGGAGGACGACCTCTATCCGCCGCCTCTGCGGCATGTCTATGGCCCGCCGGCGGTTCTGTACGGAAAGGGCGACCTTTCCGGGCTGGCGGAAACGCTGCGCGTCACCATCGTCGGCACACGAAACTGCACCGATTATGCAAAAAGCGCGGCGGGAAACATCGCCTTTCAGCTGGCGCGGGCCGGCGTGACAGTGGTGAGCGGCTGCGCGGTGGGAATTGACGAATACGCCCACCGCGGCACTATCCGCGCGGGAGGCCGCGGCATCGGCATTCTCGCCTGCGGCGCGGATGTCAACTATCCCCGGGACACCGAGCAGGTGCGGGACCATCTGCTCTACCGCGGCGGCGCGCTGATTACCGAGCTTCCGCCCGGAACCCACGTCAACCGCAATTATTTCTCCACGCGAAACCGGCTTCTCGCCGGGATCGCGGAGGGCGTCTTTGTCGTGCAGGCGCCGCAGCGGAGCGGTGCGCTCATCACCGCCGAGCTGGCGGTTGAACAGGGAAAGGAGCTGTTCTGCCTGCCGCCCGCTAATATTTTTGATCCCGCCTACCTGGGGGTCGTGCCCTACCTGCGTGACGGGGCGGTGCCGGTCTATCATGTGTCGGACATTTTGTCCGAATATGCGGCGCAGTGGGAGGACAGGATAAACCTCGAAGCGCTCAACCGGCCGGTCCGGCTGTCCGCCGGGCAGTCCTCCACCGCGCAGGTCGCGGATGAGCCGGCGTACCGGGCCGGCCAGGATACGCCGCCCGGCGAAACGGCGCCGCCGCCCCCGGCTCCTTCCGCGGGTGCGGCGGAACCGGACTGCGCGCAGCTGAGCGACGCGCTGCGGGAAATTTACGCGCTTCTCGAGGACGCGCCCCGCCCGATGGACGAGGTGATCCGCCAGAGCGGAAAGCGCCCGCAGGAGGTGCTGTCCGCCCTGACCGAGCTGGAGCTGCTGGGCCTTGCGCGGGCTTATCCGGGCCGCCTTTACGGCAGGACGTAGCGCCCCTTGACAAAAGAGACAGAGGAGGAACAAGATGGCAAATCTGGTAATTGTGGAGTCTCCCACCAAGACCAAGAGCATCAAAAAATACCTGGGCAGGAATTACGAGGTCGTCGCCTCCAAGGGCCATGTCCGCGATCTGCCCAAAACAACGCTCGGCGTCGATGTGGAGAACCATTTTGAACCGCGATATATGAACATCCGCAAACAGGCCGACATCATTAAAATGCTCAAGGAGGAAGCCAAGGGCAAGGACAAAATCTACCTTGCCACCGACCCGGACCGGGAAGGCGAGGCCATCTCCTGGCATCTGGCCAACATTCTGAAACTTGACCTGAACAGCCTGAACCGCGTCACCTTCAGCGAAATCACCAGGGCCGGCGTCAAGGAGGGAATGGCGCACCCCCGGAAAATCGACATGGATCTGGTCAACGCCCAGCAGGCGCGCCGCATTCTGGACCGGCTGGTGGGCTATAAGATCAGCCCCTTCCTGTGGAAGAAGATTCAGCCCAATTTGAGCGCCGGGCGGGTGCAGTCGGTCGCGGTGCGCATCATTGTCGACCGTGAAAACGAGATCCGCGCCTTTGTGCCGGAGGAGTACTGGACCATTGACGCGAAATTTCTGGCGGAAAGCTCCAAAAAACCGTTTTCCGCCAAATTTTACGGCAAAGACGGCAAAAAGCTCGAGCTGAAGTCCGAGGAGGAGGCCAACGCCGTCCTCGCCGCGCTGAAGGACGCCTCCTACGCCGTCGGCGCTGTCAAAAAAGGAATCCGCAGGAAATCTCCGGCCCCGCCCTTCACCACCTCGACCCTCCAGCAGGAGGCCTCCCGCAAGCTCGGATTCCGCTCTCAGCGGACGATGAAGGCGGCGCAGGAGCTCTACGAGGGCGTCGATCTGCCGAAGCTCGGCGCGGTCGGCCTCATCACCTACATGCGCACCGACTCGCTGCGCATCTCCGATGAGGCGCGGGACGCGGCGTCCGCCTATATCGGGGAAAAGTACGGACAGAAATACCTGCCGGAATCTCCCCGCGTCTATAAGACCAAAAACGGCGCGCAGGACGCCCACGAGGCGATCCGTCCCACCATGCCCGACCTCTCCCCCGACCAGGTGAAGGAAAGCCTCACCGGCGACCAGTACAAGCTTTATAAGCTCATCTGGGAGCGGTTCATCGCGAGCCAGATGGCCAACGCCGAGTACGATACGGTTTCAGCCGATATCGTGTCGGGTCCCTACCTCTTCAAGGCCAGCGGTTTTTCGGTCCGCTTCGACGGCTTTACTGTCCTTTACGAGGAGGGGCGGGACGGCGAGGAGGAAAAGGAAGGAATGCTGCCGCCCCTCGAGACCGGCGATGCGCTCGTCTGCCGGGAGATCGCGGGCAGCCAGCATTTCACCCAGCCGCCTCCGCGCTTTACCGAGGCGTCCCTCATCAAGTTCCTCGAGGAGCACGGCATCGGCCGGCCTTCGACCTACGCCCCGACCATCACCACCATCACCAAGCGCGGCTATGTGGAGCTGGAAGGCAAGCAGCTCAAGCCCACCCAGCTCGGCGAAGTGACCACCACCTTGATGAAGGAGCACTTCGCCTCCATCGTCGACGAGGCGTTTACCGCCAAGATGGAGGACGACCTCGACCAGGTTGAGGAGGGAAAGCGCTCCTGGGTCGACGTGCTCGAGGACTTCTACGGCGATTTCTCCGGGATGATGGCCAGGGCCGAGGAGGAGATGAAGGACGTCAATATGAAGATTCCGGACGTGGAAACCGATATCGTCTGCGAAAAATGCGGCCGCAAAATGGTCATCAAGACCGGGCGCTACGGGAAATTCCTCGCCTGCCCCGGTTTCCCCGAGTGCCGCAACACCAAGCGGATCGCGGTCGAAATGCCGGGCAGCTGCCCCCTCTGCGGCGGCAGGATCCTCGAGAAGAAATCCAAAAAAGGCAAGAAATTTTACGGTTGCGAGCACAACCCCGACTGCTCCTTCCTCTCCTGGGACCCGCCCATTGAGGAAATCTGTCCCAAGTGCGGCAAAACCCTGCTCAAAAAGACGGGCCGGGGCGCGCGGATCCACTGCTCCAACCCCGAATGCGACTACCAGCGCCCGCTGGATAAGGAAAAGGACGAATGAATCAGAAGGTAACAGTGATCGGCGGGGGACTGGCCGGCTGCGAGGCCGCCCAGATCCTCGCCCGGTACGGCTTTTCAGTCGACCTCTATGAGCAGAAGCCCACCCACCGCTCTCCGGCCCACAAATACGACGGTCTGGCGGAGCTTGTCTGTTCCAATTCCCTCAAGGCTTCCCGGCTCGATTCGGCCGCGGGACTGCTGAAGGAGGAGATGCGGATTCTGGGCTCCCTTCTTCTCCCATGCGCCGAGGAGACGGCGGTGGCGGCCGGCGGCGCGCTGGCCGTCGACCGGTACCGCTTCTCCGACCTCGTCACCGCGAAGATCCGGGAAAATCCGGCTATCCGGGTGATCGGGGAACAGGTGGAGCGCATCCCGGAGGGGCCGGTTATCGTCGCGACAGGCCCCCTCACCAGCGGCCCGCTGGCGGGGGAGATCGTCCGGCTGACCGGGCGGGAGGGCTTAAGCTTTTTCGACGCCGCCGCCCCCATCGTCACCCGGGAGAGCATCGACGAAACGATCGTCTTCGCAGCCTCCCGCTACGGCCGCGGGGAGGACGACTACTTAAACTGCCCCATGAACCGGGAGGAGTACGAGTCCTTCTACGAGGCCCTCGTCTCGGCTGAAGGGGTGGAGCTCAAGGACTTTGAGAAGGAGGGCTTTTCCGTCTACGAGGGCTGTATGCCGGTCGAAATCATGGCGAAGCGGGGGCCGGACACCATCCGGTTCGGGCCGTTAAAGCCGGTCGGCCTGCGCGACCCGCGGACCGGGCACCGCCCCTGGGCGGTGGTACAGCTCCGGAAGGAGAACGAGGCCGGGACCCTCTATAACCTCGTCGGCTTCCAGACAAACCTCAGGTGGGGGGAACAGAAACGGGTCTTCTCGATGATCCCGGGCCTTGCAAACGCCGAATTTGTCCGCTACGGGGTGATGCACCGCAACACCTTCCTCGATTCGCCGCGGCTGCTCGACCGGGAGTTCCGGCTCAAAACCTATCCGCAGCTCCGCTTTGCCGGCCAGATGACCGGGGTGGAGGGGTACATGGAATCGGCTGCGAGCGGCCTGCTCGCCGGGCATCATCTGGCCCGGGAGCTTTTGGGGCTGCCGCCCCTTATCCTGCCGGAGGAGACGATGCTCGGGGCGCTCACCGCCCACGTCGTGAACGAACAGAGCGACTTCCAGCCGATGGGGGCCAACATGGGCATCCTGCCGCCCCTGCCGGAGAAAATTCGGGATAAAAAGGCGCGCTACCTCGCCCTCGCCGAGCGGAGCCTGGCGGCGCTCAAACGGACATTGGAGGAAATTTCATGGAATACCGCGTGATGGAAGAGGCCGATATCGGCCGGGTCATCCCGCCTGCTGGAGGAAAACGGCGCGCCCGTCGGCTTTGCGATGGGGTATTTCGAGCAGTTTGACGATATTTCCGCCTACGACCTGGTGGAGATTGTGGTAGACGGCCGCCGTCAGGGCCAGGGCCTCGGCACCCGGCTGATGGCGGAGCTGGAACGGCGGGTAAAGGAGCTGGGGGCGTCGATGGTCCAGCTTCTGGCGGTAAGAGACGGGAAGCACGAACGGTTTTACGGCAGGCTGGGCTATCA
>CALXIG010000076.1 GCA_944388305.1 uncultured Clostridia bacterium | reverse complement strand
CCCTTTGCCAGAAATCCATCAATTTTTTCCCGGAACTCTGCCCATTCCGCGCAGTAAGCCTCCGAAAGCGCCCGCCCGTCGGCGGTCAGCCGGTAATACCGGCGGTTGCGGCCCTGAAACGGTTCGTCGTAGGTCTCGAGCGCGCCTTCCTTTTGCAGCCGCCGCAGCACCGGATAAAGGGTCGATTCGGAGATGTCGAAGTGCGTCCGAATCTGCTGGGTCAGCTGATATCCGTAGATGTCCCCTTCGGCCAAAACCGAGAGGACACAGGCATCAAGCAGCCCGGAGCCGATTTGAAATGCCACGTTACCCCTTCCTTTCACAATATTATATCGCGTATAACCTCATCGGATGCTTATATTATAAACTATATAATATTGTCTGTCAATAGGATATTGTCAGTTTTTTAAAATCTTTTTGGAATGTTCTAATGTTAAAAAAAGAATCTGTCAAACAGATCCCTCAAAATTCAGCGCTTTCACCGGTCAGAAACAGAGCCGGAGCACCCCGAGGGCCAGCAGATGAACCGGATAAAACAGGCAGAAAAACCACTGGAAGAAGCGGCGTCCCCGCTTTGCCCGCCTTCCATTGTAACAGCAGAAAGTCCGCCTTTGTGCGGCTTTCGGAACCCTCCGCCCAGGCAAACAGCAGGGTGAACACCGGCGCCAGCAGCGCCCAGAAGAAAGAAGCACATCGCGACTGCGGTAAAACAGGCAATCTTCCGGAGAAATTCGCCAAACGGCTGTCCCGGCTCGAGAAAAAAGCTGGAAATGTGGTTGCAGAGCATCGCCAGCACAGCGAAAATCTTGATGGCGTCCCTGCTGAGTACGCCTGTCCACATACAGTGTTCCCTCCCCTTCTGCCCCGGTTCCCGGGAAATAGGAAAACGGCCGGAAACTGCGCGTTTCCGGCCGGAAAAAGATGTATTTTTATTCCGCGGCCTTTTGGGTCCAGCGGTTGGTGCGGTTTTTGAGAAGCTGCGACTTGAGGGCATTGCCAACCAGCAGGCCGCCGGCTGCCGTAATGATGATCTCCGGCACCATGTACAGGCCGTTGTAGATGACCGAGTAGACAAAGTAGAGGAGCTGCCCATGCAGGTTTTCCAGGAACCAGCCGCCCCAGGTGACGGCCTCGCCGAAGAACCAGTCGGCGTAGGAGCCGAACAGCAGGAATCCGGAGAGAATATGGCAGACATAACGCCCGGCCAAGCCGAAGACCGCGCCCAGCATCAGCGCGGAAGGAACGCCTTTGGCAAACTTCGGCGCGAAACCGGCCAGACCGACCGCCGCAAAGGCGAGGATGTAGTCAAGCAGCAGGACGCCCAGAAATGCCACGAGGCCGCCGTTTTCCTCGATCATGGCCGCCAGGCCGCCTGCGCGGCCTCCGGAAATCATCATGGTGATGAGGCCATGCACCACGCCGGACAGCGAACCCCAGGCCACGCCGTACTTGTAGGCGATGATAACCAGCGGGAGCATCGAGCAGGCGGTAATGGAGCCGCCGTACAGCCAGGTCGCGTCGAACTTTAAGAAGGTGTCGAGCAGGATGCCGATTGCAAGCAGGATGCCGCTCTCGGTGAGACGGAGAATGGTTTTGTTCTGATTGGTTTGCATGGGAAACCTTCCTTTAAAAAAATTTCAGGTTCCCTCTCTCCTGAAACGTCCCGCGCGCAAAAAAAGCCGCAGGGCATCCCCGCGGCAGTCATTTGACAAACAGATCAAATCTTCCTACGGTGGGATTACCCACTCAGGTTCGAGGGTTGAAACAAGCGTTTCTCTCAGCCATCCGCCTGCGGAACTCTGTCCGCAGGGGGCAGCACCCCTGATTCGACATTTATTTTAGCACAACGCAGACTGGTTGTCAAGATTTTTCATGCGAAAAAATGAAATTCCGGCGCATGGGGGAGCTGGTCCGCGTTACAGCCCCTCCTCCACCATGCGGACTGCCGACTGCTCCCAGTATCCGCGGTAGACGCGGTCCTCCTGTCCGTCGAGGTTTAACTGGTACATCCGGAAGATCACCGGAAAATTCTTGGGCTGCCACTGCTCCTCATAGGAGTAGCAGTAGCGCATCCCCAGCCGGCGCATCACCGCGCCGCTGCGGGGATTGTTGCGGTCGTGGGTGGCTGTGATAAAATCGACGCCGTCCCGCCTGAGCTGTGCGATCACCGCGCGGCCGGCTTCCGTTATGATCCCCTGCCCCCAGAATTCCCGGCGCAGGCCGTAGCCGAAATCGTGGCCGCCCGCCAGTCCGGCAGTCACATAGCCGATCGGGCGGTTGTCCTCCTTCCGGCAGACAGCGTACCGAAAGCCGCAGAAAGGGCTTTCGTACCGCTCCGCGAAAAAGGTGCGCGCCTCTTCCAGCGTCCTGACCGGGAACCAGGGCAGAAAGGTATTGACCTCCTCGTCCCGGAAAATCTCGAAAAAATCCGCCAGGTCGTCCCGCGCAAATTCCCGCAGGATGAGGCGTTCCGTCTTCAGAACCGGAAGATTTTCCATGCGGTGCACCTCCTATTTTTTAAAGTCCAGATGCTGCTCACAAATGCCGAGCAGCGGACAGGCCGTGCACTGCGGTGACTGCGCCTTGCAAAATTCCCGGCCAAAGTGGACGAGCCGGTGACAGAAATCGTTGCTCTTTTCCGGCGGGAGGAGTTCCCGCAGGGCGAGCTCCACCTTGTACGGGTCCCTGACCGAGATGAGCCCCAGCCGTCCGCAGATACGGATACAGTGGGTATCGGTGACCACCGCACCCGGCTGGTGAAAGACGTCCCCCATGATGAGGTTCGCTGTCTTGCGGCCGATGCCGGGGAGTTTGGTCAGCTCTTCGATGCTGGCGGGAAGCTGACCGCCGTAATCCCGAATCAGCATCTGAGAGAGGGCGATGATGTCCCGCGCCTTGGTGTGGAACAGTCCGCATGGCTTGATGATCGCCTCGATATCGGCGAGATTCGCCTCCGCCAGAGATTGCAGGGTCGGGTACTTCGCAAACAGCTCTTTGGTGACGATATTGACCCGCGCGTCAGTGCATTGGGCGGACAGCCGGGTGGAGATGAGCAGTTCGTAGGGCTTTTCATATTCGAGGGAACAGACCGCATCGGGATAAACCTGCTCGAGGGCCTCGACGGCGGCGTTCGCCAGTTCCTTTTTCGTCATAACCGCGCCTCCCTGTCCCGTTTATTTGCGGAAAAGAAAGTCGTAGGGATTCTTCTCCCTGCCTTCAGCGGGCTTTTCCGCCTCCGGTTTCGCGGCCGCGTTTTCCGGTCCGGCAGCCGGTTCCGCCTTATCTTTCGGCTCCTCCGCGGCGGGCCCCTGCGCCTGCTCCTCCATCATTGCGGCGGTCTTTTCCGCCTCCTGTTCAATGCCAAAGAGGTGGTCGCCAATTTCCTGGGCGGTTTTGCTGAGAACCTCCCGCATTTCGGCAGTTCTTCCGCGGAAGTCCTCCATCATCCCGTCGAACCAGCTGCTCCGATTCTGGATGTTCCGCTCGATGGCGGCAGCCTTCTCATTGGCCCGTCTGATGATGTTGTCGGCGGTCTTTTTGGCCTCCAGCATCATTTCGCTGATTTCCAGGCCAGCCTTTTCGCTGGAAGCGGCAGCCTCCAGCTCCTCCACCTTCTTTTTGAGGCTGCGGTTGTTTTCCTCAAGGATGCTGCGCTTGACTGACAGCTCGGAATTGAGGGCGCGGAGAGATTTGATCTCCTGCTGAAGCTGCTCGATTTTCTGGCGCTGGCCGGCATTGGTACGCTGTGCCTCCTCGAGGGCGGCGCGGCTTTCAGACAGGGCGGTGTCCAGCTCCGCCTTATCCTTTTCGAGGGCATTGGCGCGCTCAGAGACAGCGGAGCGCTCCTGCTCCGCCTTTTTGAGAGCTGCCTTTGCGTCCTCCAGCTCCTCGGTATTTCTGGCGTTCATCTCTTCAAAGCAACGGAGGACATCCTCCCGGTCAAAGCCGCCAAACAGGGCTTTTTTAAAACGGTTTCCGTATTCCATCGTTCTGTTCTCCCTTTCATCTGTCAAATCCATCAGGCGTGGTGTACTTCTTCAGTATAGCACATTCCGCCCGCCGCTGGCAAGAGGAAAGCGTTCTCTTTGGCGAAAACGGCCTGCTTCCGCCCCTTAAAGCAGGGTGAAGCGGTTTTTGTGAAAGTCCAGGATGCCCTCCTCCCGCAGTCCGGAAAGGACGGCGGACAGGGCGCTGCGGTCGGCGGCGAGGTAGTCGGCCATCTCCTGGCGGCTGAGGGGGATCAGGAAACTGCGGCTTCCCGTCTTCAGCGACTGCTCGGAGAGGTAGGACAGCACCTTTTGCCGCAGGGAGCGCCTGGACAGATGCTCAATCCGGCCGGTCAGAAAAAGATTTTTGGCCGCAAAGCCGCGCAGCAGATTTCCGGCCAGCGGCCCGCCGCGGGCCAGCAGCGCGCCGCATGGAATCCACAGT
>CALXIG010000075.1 GCA_944388305.1 uncultured Clostridia bacterium | reverse complement strand
GGGTTACCGGTCGTCGTACTGAATTTCAAAATAACCGCAATCGTCGTGCGCAAACATCTCCTCGTAGATGGTGCCGGCGGCGGGCGTGTACATGAAGTAAATTTCCGGGTCGTCTTTGGGGTAGCGCCAGTAGGCCATCTCGACGCTCTTCCCCGCCCCCGCCAGGTAGGTGCTCGGCTCGCCATAACGTTCGCTGAGGTAGGCGCGGTAGGCAGCGGTCGATTCCCCGTCCGGGAAGGCGGCGCGGACGGCGTACAGTCCTGCCACATCCTCCTCGGTGGGGGATACGCCCTCCGCGAGGTCCTCATAGAGGAAGATGAACTGCATTTCACCGGTGGTCAGGCCGCTGTCCGGGAGGGCCGCCCCCTCCGCGTAGACGCGCAGATAGTGAATGCCGTTTGTGTTGGCCGAGGTGATGTCCGTGAAGGTCAGGCCGAGCAGCTTTTCAACCTCCTCCACCGTCATTCCGCGGCGGAAACCGTCGGTGGTGAGCTTTGCGTCCGCGCAGCCGCCGAGCAGCGCCGCCGCAAGCATTGCGGCAAAAATCAGCGCACAGATCCGTCTCATGCCGCTCCCTCCTTTCAGTTAAGGCTCATGGGGACGTGCGGGTAGTCAAAGATGACCTCAAAATAGCCGGTTTCCGGGTTGAGCGCCTGCCCGTACTGGGTGTCGGGCGAATTGTAGCGGATGGTCACATCCGGGTCGCCCTCCGGCGCGCTCCAGAAATAGTATAGGCCGTCGTTCGTGCCGATCATCCGCTCCTCCGCCTCCCCGTACAGGCCGTCCAGATGGGTGGAAAACGCCTCGGTCTGCTCCGCGTCAAAGGCCAGGCGGACGGTCCGCAGGCCGGGCGGCAGGTCCGCCGCGCGCACATCCTCGAAGAAAATGAACCCGCCTCTCGCGGCGGTGAAACCGCTTTCGGGGAGGGCGATGTCCTCCAGGGCGCAGCTTTCGGAATTCCCATCCTCGCCCGGTATGAGGGAATCCGCAAACGAAATTCCCCACGCCTCCTCCACCTCCTCCGCCGTCATGCCGGGGGTGAGACCCTCGAAGGCGGCGGGGCCGTCCTCCTTGCCGCAGGAGGCGAGGAACAGAATCGCCAGCAGGAACCAGATGCCGCATTTTTTCACAGGAATCCGCCCCTTTCAAACCAGATATGCGGGAATGTGCGGGTAGTCGAAGATGATTTCAAAATAACCCGCCCCCGCCGGATTCATTCTGCCCAGAAAAGTCTCCGGCGAATTGTAGCGGATGGTCACATCCGGGTCGCCCCAGAAATAGTAGAGGCCGGATTCTCCGATCATCCGCTCCTTCGCCTCCCCGTACAGGCTGTCCAGATGGGCGTAAAAGGCCTCGGTCTGCGCCATCTCGGAGAAAAAGACGCGGGCCAGACGGAGGCCGGGCGGCAGGTCCGCCGCGCGGAAATCTTCCATAAACAACAGGGCCAGGTCGCCCACTACGAAACCGCTTTCGGGAAGGGTGACGTCCTTCAGAGCGCAGCTTTCGGAATTCCCATCCTCGCCCGGTATGAGGGAATCCGCAAACGAAATCCCCCACGCCTCCTCCACCTCCTCCGCCGTCATGCCGGGGGTGAGACCCTCGAAGGCGGGGCCGTCCTCCTTGCCGCAGGAGGCGAGGAACAGAATCGCCAGCAGGAACCAGATGCCGCATTTTTTCACAGGAATCCGCCCCTTTCAGTCCAGATATGCGGGAATGTGCGGGCAGTCGAAGATGATTTCAAAGTAACCCGCCCCCGCCGGATTCATTGTGCCCGGAAAGCGCTCCGGACCGGTTTTCACCGGATGTTCTCCTCCTGTGTTGGAAGAGATCATAATTGATGATTCTGCAAAAAAAAATTGCGATTTTATCTTCCTATTCTGTGCAATTTTATTGTAACATTTTGACACAAAAAAGTCAATGCTTTTCGTTCAGAATTTTTTCTGTTTGATGATTTTTCTTGCAAACCCGGTGGAAATGCGGTACAATAAAGGTAACAAAAGCCTCATCAAAAGGAGACATCCGCCATGAAAACTGCATCCGATTACGGTTTTGTCAAAGTCGCCGCCTGCTCGCCGCGGGCTGCCCTCGCCAACCCCGCCAAAAATGCCGGGTACCTGCTGGAATCCATTGCCGCCGCTTCGAAAACCGGCGCGCAGGTGATCCTGCTGCCGGAGCTCTGCCTCTCCGGCTACACCGCCGCCGACCTCTTCCACCAGGACCGCCTGATTTCCGGCTGCGAGGCCGCCCTTTCCCGCATCCTTTCCGAAACGGCCGGAAATCCCGCCCTCATTGCCCTCGGAATGCCGGTGCAGGCCGGAAACGCACTGTATAACTGCGCTGTTTTTATCCAAAACGGAAAAATTCTGGGGGTTGTCCCCAAGGAATATCTCCCCAACTACCAGGAATTTTACGAAAAGCGCTGGTTCGCCCCCGGCTCGACGGCGCAGGAGGAGGAAATCTTTCTCTGCGGGCAGGAGGTTCCCTTTGGGGAGCTGCTCTTCCGCTTTGGGGAGCTGGTTGCCGGCGCGGAGATCTGCGAGGACCTGTGGGTCCCCATCCCGCCCAGCTCCCGGCTGGCGCTTTCCGGCGCGAACCTCATCCTCAACCTGTCCGCCAGCAACGAGCTGGTGGCCAAAGACGCCTACCGGCGGGAGCTTGTCTCCGGGCAGAGCGCGCGGTGCGTCTGCGCCTACGCCTACGCCTCGGCGGGGGTGGGAGAATCCACCACTGACCTGGTTTTCGGCGGGACCTGCACCATCGCCGAAAACGGCGCCATCCTGGCGGAGAGCGAACGCTTCTGTCCGGATGGAAGCATCGTGACCGCCTGCATCGACCTCGACCGCTTAATGGCGGAGCGCCGCAAAAACGGCAGCTTCCACGACAACGCCGTCCCTTACCGCGGAAAGATCCGCACGATCTGCGGGGAACTGCCCCCCCTGCCGCTTGACAGGATGGACCGCGCCTACGACCCCACTCCCTTCATCCCCGGCGATCCGAAGACCCGCGCGGAGCGCTGCCGCGAAATTTTCGCCATCCAGTCGGCCGGACTGGCACGGCGCCTTTCCCACACCGGCATGAAGCGGGCGGTCATCGGCATTTCCGGCGGGCTCGATTCGACGCTGGCACTGCTGGTTTCCCACGAAGCGATGAAGCGGCTCGGCCTCCCCAATGAGAACATCCTGTGCGTCACCATGCCCGGCTTCGGCACCACCGACCGCACCTACCAGAACGCGCTGGAGCTCATCCGCTCGCTGGGAGCCGAATTGCGGGAGGTGGATATCCGGCCCGCCTGCCTCCAGCACATGAAAGACATCGGCCACGACCCCGCCGTCCACGACGTGACCTACGAGAACACCCAGGCCCGGGAGCGCACCCAGATCCTCATGGACCTCGCCAACAAGGAGGGCGGGCTGCTGGTCGGGACCGGCGACCTTTCGGAGCTGGCGATGGGCTGGTGCACCTACAACGGCGACCACATGAGCATGTACGGGGTCAACGCCTCGGTTCCCAAGACGCTGGTGCGCCACCTGGTGGCCTTTGTGGCGGAGGAGTCCGGCCCCCGCACCGCCGCCGTACTGCGGGAGGTGCTGGATACCCCGGTCAGCCCCGAGCTGCTTCCCCCCGATGAGCACGGGCAGATCCAGCAGAAGACGGAGGAGAAGATCGGGCCGTACGAGCTGCATGATTTCTTCCTCTACCACTTCCTGCGCTTCGGCTGCGGGCGGGAGAAGCTGGCCTTCCTGGCCGGGCGGGCCTTCGGCGCGAAATATCCGGCTGAAACCGTCGAAAAATGGCTGACCGTCTTTCTGCGGCGCTTCTTTATCAGCCAGTTCAAGCGCTCCTGCCTGCCCGACGGTCCCAAGGTCGGCTCGGTGAGCCTCTCGCCGCGCGGCGACTGGCGGATGCCTTCCGACGCGGATATGGGCGCCTTCCTCGCGGAATAAATTACAAAACGTATTTTTACACTCGATACAACAGGAGGGATTGACATGGAATCAAAGCAGGCGAAACGATCCGGGATGGGTCTGATTGGTACTCTGACCCTGATCCTCATCGTGCTGAAGGCTTTCGGCCTTATTTCAATCTCCTGGCTGTGGGTGTTCAGCCCCATCTGGATTCCCGCGCTGCTGCTCCTGCTTGCTTTTGGCGGGATTCTGATAGCGGGACGGCTCAAAAAAGGAAAATGGTGACAAAAAAGACAGGCTTTGCGCCTGTCTTTTGCTTTGGAAAACGGTTACGGAAAAACAAAAATTTCCTCAATCGGCGCCCCCACCGCCCGCGAGATGTCTACCGCCAGCTTGAGAGAAGGGTTGTACTGCGCCTTTTCCAGCCGCATGATGGTCTCCCGCCGCACGCCGACCATCCCGGCGAGCTGTTCCTGGGTCAGCCCCCGCATCGCCCGGTATTTTTTCAGGTTGCACACAAATTCCGCGCCCATCTTTACTCCTCTTTCTCATACCGGTAGAGCAGGTAGCTGCTCAGAAACAGCACCAGCGCGTAGATCAGGGAGACTGCGATCAGCATGAAAATCGCGCACCACTCGACATTCCGGGAAAACATTCCCATGCCCACCAGCCAGATCACCGCAAAAAGCAGCGCAAAGCCGGTCTTGAAAGCGGTGAGCTGCGCCCTCCGGCGGTTGGCCTCAAACATCTCGTCCCGCAGGGTGTGGGAGAGCTTTCCCTCAAAAAACAATCCGAAAAAGCCGAAAAAGATAAAGAAGATGAAGGGAAAAATGCCTCTTTGCGCCTGATAGCTCCAGAAACCTCCGAACCCCAGGAATCCCAGCAGTCCGCACCATCCGAAAACCGGGGGCACGGTGCGGGTGTAGCGGGGTTCCCCGTTTCTTTTCGCCGGGAAGGCCGCCCGGATGACCGCCGCCGCGGTGTAAACCGCGCAAAGCGCGATGCAGCCGCCGGCTGCCAGCATGGGGAGATCTTTCACCGAAAAGACATACCGGGACAAATCCATGGGCTGCACCCAGCGGCCGCTGTTGCAGAGCAGCGAGTAGGCGGAAGCCGCGGCCAGCAGCACCGCGCAGGCCACCCACAGAATGACAAGGCGTCTGACTTGCTTTTTGTTCATGACGATTCCTCCAAAGAGATGTTTTTGTAACTTTATGAGATAAATCTATCACATTTTCCGGCGCCTGTCAAGCGGTTCTTTAAAAAAACGGAAAAATTTCCGCGTTGTTGAAATCCGCACAAAAACGACTGCACGGTTTGCGTGAAAAGAGCGAAAAACGGCGGGACAGGGAGAATGCTGTTGCAAGTTCGGAAGGATCTTGCTATAATAAACATAATTGTGAGCATTTTGTATGCGGATCGGGCAGCGCGGCCCGAAGAAGGAGGAGCTATGAAAAAAGCAAAAACCGCCCAGATCGGCGCGGAGGGGCTGTTTGATGCCCGCAAGCTGGGCATTCCCCGTATGATTCTGCTGGGGGTGCAGCACACCTTCGCCATGTTTGGCGCCACGGTGCTGGTCCCGATCATCACCGGTCTGGACGTCTCCACCACCCTGCTGATGGCGGGTCTGGGCACCCTGCTGTTCCACCTGCTCACCAAGGGCAGGGTTCCGGCCTTTCTGGGGTCGTCCTTTGCCTTCCTGGGCGGATTCGCCGCGGTGGCGCCCCGGCTGGAGGACGGCAGCTCCAATCTGGAGATGCTGCCCTATGCCTGCGGCGGCGTTGTTGTGGCGGGACTGGTGTACGTGGCGCTTTCGGCGCTGATCGCAGCTTTTGGCGTCAAGCGGGTGATGCGCTTCTTCCCGCCCATTGTCACCGGCCCGATCATCATCGCCATCGGCCTGATTCTCTCCCCCAGCGCGGTGCAGAACGCCGCTACCAACTGGCTGCTGGCGGTCATCGCCCTGGCGGTGATTGTGGTGTGCAACATCTGGGGCAGGGGCATGATTAAGATCATCCCCATCATTCTGGGGATTGCGGCGGCCTATATTGTGGCGCTCTGCATGCAGCAGGTGGATTTCGCCCCCATTGCGGCGGCGGACTGGCTCGGCTTCCCCATTCACCGCTCCGCGATGGCCAAATTTGATCTGAACGCCATCCTGATGATTATGCCCATCGCGCTGGCGACCATCATGGAGCACATCGGCGACATGGCGGCGATCAGCGCCACCACCGGCAGAAATTACATCGCCGACCCCGGCCTCTCCCGCACGCTGCTGGGCGATGGCCTGGCCACCTCGATGGCGGGCTTTTTCGGCGGCCCGGCCAACACGACCTACGGCGAAAACACCGGCGTGCTGGCCATGACCCGGATCTACGACCCGAGGGTCATGCGCATCGCGGCCTGCTTCGCCATTCTGATGAGCTTCAGCCCGAAATTCGCGGCGGTCATCGAGACGATTCCCACCGCCATCATCGGCGGCGTGTCGATTATTCTGTACGGCATGATCTCCGCCGTCGGCGTGCGCAACATTGTGGAAAACCGGGTGGACTTCACCAAGCCCCGCAATCTGATTATCGCAGCGGTCATTCTGGTGAGCGCGCTGGGGATCAACTTCGCCTTTGAATCCAACGGGCTGTCCTTCCAGGCGGGCAGCTACACCATCACCCTCTCCGGCCTGGCGGTGGCGGCGATTCTGGGCATCGTCCTCAACGCGGTCATCCCCGGCAACGACTACGTCTTCGGTGAGGAGGACGACGGTGAAAAGGCGGTCAATTTTAAAGTCTGATTCCTCAGAACCGTGAAAGAGGGAGACGGATTTGCTCCGTCTCCCCTTTTTGCTTTTTTGCCGCGCCGCGGTCACTCCTTCTCCCGGAGCGCCTCCTCCAGCGCGTCGATGAGAATGCCCAGCACCTTGAGGCGGGCGTATTTTTTGTCGGTGGATTCGATGATGTGCCAGGGCGCGTATGCGGTGGAGGTTTTTTGCAGCATTTCGTCGACCGCGACTTCGTACTGGTCCCATTTTTCGCGGTTGCGCCAGTCCTCATCGGTGATCTTCCACTGCTTTTCCGGTGTGTTCTGCCGCTCGTTGAAGCGGGCAAGCTGGGTGTCCTTGTCGATGTGGATCCAGAATTTCAGGATGACCGCGCCCCAGTTGTGCAGCTCCTGCTCAAACTCGTTCATCTCGCGGTAGGCGCGTTTCCAGTCGGCCTCCTTGCAGAAGCCCTCGATCCGCTCCACCATGACCCGGCCGTACCAGCTCCGGTCAAAGATGGTGATATGCCCGGTTTTGGGCACCCGGTTCCAGAACCGCCAGAGATAGTGGCGGGAGATCTCATGCTTGTCCGGCGCGGCGATCGGCACCACCTCGTAGCCGCGCGGGTCCAGTGCGGCGGCGACCCGTTTGATATTGCCGCCCTTTCCCGCGGCGTCCCAGCCTTCATAGACGATGACGACCGGGATTTTCTGCCGGTAAATGCGGTTGTGCAGGTCCTTCAGCCGGTTTTGCGCCTCTTTGAGGCGGACGCGGTAATCGGCGTCGTCGACCTGCTGGCCGAGGGGAACGGCGGCCAGCCTGGGCATGGGGAGAAGCGGGAACACCTCCGTGGGCGGGTCACACTGCGGCACCTGTCCGTCTTTCCGGGCGGCGAGAGCGGCCGCGATGGCGTCGGTGAGGGCGCGGTAGACCTGGAGGCGCTTGGAGCGCTCGCTGCCGTCAACGACGTGCCAGGGGGCGTAGGAGGGGCTGGTAAGATCCAGAAGCTTGTCCCATGCGGCGGCGTATTCCTTGTAGTGCCGGTTTTCCCGCTTGTCCGCCTTGGAGATCCGCCACTCGGTGTTTTCCGACTCGAGCAGCTTTTCAAACCGCTCGTCCTGAATTTTCTTGGGGATGTGGACGAAAAATTTAACGACGAGGTAGCCGTTGTCAGTGAGCTGCCGCTCAAAGGCGTTGATGCTGTCGATCCGGCGGCGGTAGGCTTTTCCGTCCAGGCCGTCGCACATGACGTTTTGAATCGTTTCCCCGTACCAGGCGGAGTCAAAAAAGAGAAACTGGCCGGCTTCGGGGATTTCTTTGAAATAGCGCCAGAGGAAGGGGTGGCGCGATTCCTCGACGGTGGGCGGGGTGGTGGAGCGGACGGTGAAGGAGCGGGGGTCGATATTCAGGATGATATCGCTGATGAGGCTGCCCTTTCCAGCTGCTCCCCAGCCCTCGATCAGGACGATGACGGGGAGTTTGGCCTGTTTGATCTGCTGCTGCTGGGAGGTGAGCCGCGATTTGAGGGCGGAAATCTCCGCCTTGACAAGAGATTTTTCGCTTTCCGCGAGCGGGGTCAGTTTTTCAAGCATTTGGTTCACTCCTCTTTAATGCGGGCATATACCCTGTTACCAAAATTATATCCCAGTTTCGCATAAAAAACAAGGGCATCTAAATATTTTTTTGTAAAAAACCGGAAAAATCCATTCTTGGAATATGCGTGATGGACAAAAAATTATACGGATATTTCACAAAACAGCCCAAATATTTTTGGATTCACTGAATGTTTACAGAATATTTTTGACAAACGGCAAAATCCATGCTACAATAATAAATAACGAACAAAATTCTGATGCTGCGCGCGGATAAACGGTGCAAAATCAGTATTTGGACTGAAAGGATCGAGATTAACTATGAAAATGCAGGTACTCTACTTCTCCAAGAACGGCAAAGGCAACGCCGAGGCGCTGGCGACCGCAGTCGGCCGGACCTTCAAGTGCAAGTGTGACCAGATTCCCCCCGCGTACCCCTGCGAGGCACAGACGCTGGTCATCATCGTCTACGACAACTATTCCGCTCCCGCCAAGCAGCTCCTCGAGTTCTGCCGGGATCTGAACCCCTCCCGCGCCTCCCACGTCGCCATTATCTCGATGTCCGCGAGCGGCGATAAAGGCGTCGCGGAGCTGGAAGAGATCTTCAAGGCCAACAAGGTCACCATCGCCGGCACCCTGGAGCTCAAGGTGCACAAGGGCCTCTTTGGCTACGGCAAGCTGACCGACGAGGATGTCAAGAAAGCCAACGATTTCTCCACCGGCATCGCCAAGACCCTCTTCCACAGCCTCGACTGATTTTCTCCGCAACAAAGAACCGGCACAGCATCATGGCTGTGCCGGATTTTTTTGTTTACTCGCAGGATTCAGACGAAAAGCGCAGAAGGTCGTAGGCAATTTCCGCGCAGGGCTCGTCGCAGCCGGGCAGCGGAGCCTCCGGCTTGCCGTCGGGGACGTCGTCCAGAGTGGGGGCGCGGCGGACCGGACCGGTGCGGAGGACAAACCGCGAGATCTCGTTGACCGCCTGCATGAAAGGCCAGCGCGTGACCTCCCCGTCCGCCCCGCTGAGGGGAACGCCGTTGACCGCAAGCGTGTAGCGGAACTCCGCGCAGTCCGCTTCGATTTCAACGGAGAGCGGCTCCCCGGCGCGGTATCCGGCGGCGGGCATCTCGCAGACGGTGCGGGCATAGAGCTTCCCGCCGGCGCGGAGGATGAGCCGGACGGCGGTTGCGCCCCTGGCGTCGAGCAGCTCGATGTAGAGGCTGCCGCAGCTGTCCTGCCGCGGAACGACGGTGAAGGCGGCGCGCAGCCGGGATGCGGGGCGCAGAATGCGCTCCGCCTTGCAGTAGTCATAGGGTTCGCGGTCGGAGAGGCGCAGCGCGGTCCCCTCTCCCGTTTCGGTCAGGGCGATGGGCGCCCATTTCGGGCAGTAGAGATTCCAGGCGTCGAGGGCGGAGGGCTCGGAGAAGCGCTCCGCGATTTTCACGGCCGTCTCCTCCCCTGCAACGGGGACCGGGATGCGGGCGATCCAGATGTCCTCCTTGTTGACCGAGTAGGCCACCCACAGGTCGCCGTCGGGCGGGGTGGGCAGGCCCTCGGAAATGCCGCGCATGTACTGCGGCCCCATGTCCTTCCAGAAGCCCTCGAAGCGCATGGGCGGGACCTCTCCGTGGACCAGCCGCATGTTGTCAAAGTCGAGTCCGTCTTCCGAAGTGGTGATGCAGAGCGGATAGCGGTGCTGCGTCTCCAGCGTGGGGTCGTAGACCATTGCGAAGCGCCCGTCCGAGGTGCGGCAGCCCCACACCTTCTGGCCGCTCATGACCAGCGAGGGGACGCGGGTGACCGGTCCCCAGGTTTTGCCGCCGTCCTCGCTGCGGGCGGCGAGGGAGTGCTTCCACAGGCCAATGACGGTATCTTCGTCCAGGTGGTACCAGCAGAAGGCCTCGTTTTTGCGGCCTTTTTTGGCGTGCTTGACGGTGATGAGGGGGCTTTCATCCCCGTTTTCCTCCGCCCACTGCTGGACGGCCAGCCTGTCGTGCAGCAGCTCCTCGCAGGCGGCGGAAAAATCCGGGTCGGCGGACTCGGTGTACAGCGGATAGCGGAGCAGATCGTCCGTCCATCCCGCCTGGTAGCAGGGCAGGATGAAGTAAATCTCCCCCATCGAGCCGTCGGGACGGAGTTCGCGGACGGCCCGCCCGATGCCGCGGGTGTCCCAGGGGGTCTGCCAGGGCTGGGGGCTGAAGCCGTAGAAGCCCGAAATCAGCAAAACCCCGTTCGAGGCAAGGTAAAAGCTCATCCGCTGGTGCATGATGGCAAAGCTCTCTCCGTCGAAAACACGCTCTTCCCCGTCGCGGCTGCGGATGGTGCAGGCGGGGATGCGGTAGGGCGGGAAGGAGACGGCAAAATCCTCCCAATGGACGCCGTCCGGCGAGGAGGCGAGGATGGACTGCCCGGCGCCGGTGTGCTCGTCCTTGGGGTTGACGAGGTACTGGACGTAGAAGCGGCCGGCAAACCAGACCGGGTCGGCGGCGTGCTTGTAGGTGCAGGAGGTGCCGTCGTCCCATTCGGGGTGGGTGCGGTTGGCCCGGGCGATCTGGTAGCACTTGACCCCGCGGGCGGGGAAGATCTGGCCATGGTGGTAGTCGCAGTTGGGATGAATGCCGCCGGTGTAGCGGGGCAGGCCGTTTGGGGTGGGCATGACGGATTCCTCCTTATTTTTCCAGGTTGACAAACTTGATGACGTCTTCTTCGGTGAAATTGCTCATGTTGTAGCAGAACAGCACCTGGTCGTACCGGTCCAGGTCGACGTAATTTTCAAAGGAGCTGCGCAGGTAGCGCAGGTCGATCAGCGTGACCTCGCTGTAGTGAAGGGCAAGGAAGGGCGCCAGCGAGTGGCTGTAGGAGTCCTTGAAGACGAGGAGCCGGCTGTCGCCCGGCGCGTCGGTCCGGATGGTGATAATGGGCTGGTTCTGGCCCAGGAAGGTCGCGTACTTGTCCTTCTGCTCCAGATATTCGCGGAAATAGAGGCCGTCGTGCTCGGACCATTCCCGCCCGTCGAAAATGGACACCCCGGTGACGCCGGGGCCGGCGGGATAGGAGTACAGATTGATGGTGTCCGCCTCCACTCCGTCGTAGATCACCTTGCTGTAGGAGGAGCCGCGGAAGCTGTGGCTCGCGTGCTCGACGTTGAACAGATCAATGGGGACGGCCGTGAAGCCGAGCTGGCTGCCCAGGGCGCTGTAGCCCAGATAGGCGCCGCGGGAGGTCCAGTGGTGGTCGGAGCGGTAGTAGATGCTGCTGTCCCGGTTGGCAGAGAGGGAGGAATAGGCGTCGATGGTGGCGAGGCCGTCGGCCTGGGCGTAGACCTGGTCGATCAGCGCCTTTTCATCGAGGGTGGGGGCGCCGGCGGGCAGTTCGCTGCGGTAGATCTCGGCGGCAGTGGGAATCAGCATGAGGTAGGTTGCCCCGTCAAACCGGGCGGCGAACTGGTTGATGGCGCGCACCGAGTTGGAGACCTTCTGGACGTCCGCCTCCCCCACCCGCTGTATCAGGCGGTCCGGGAGGATGTAGACGCCGTTGACCTCCTTCTGACCCATCGCGAGGAGCAGGCGGGTCTGTAAGCCGATCCACTCGGAGCGGAACGGGAAGGCATCGGCGGCGTAGTCCTCAAAGCCGGACATAAAGGTCTTGTCCCGGATGGTGGTGAGGTTGAAGGAGGGAAACGGGGTGCGCTCCTTGTTTTCGTCCTCCAGAAAAACCGGCTTGGGGACGGCGAAGATCAGAATCGGGGTGAGAAAGATCAGGAACAGGAAAACCGCTGCGGAGACGTGGGCGGCTTTGAGCTTGCGGGGATTTTTCACAGCAGTACCTCCTTAGAAACGCAGGTAGAGGAAGGGGTTGTAGGTGGCGTTGACGAGAAAGGCGGTGGACAGGAAGAGCGACAGGACGATCCACACGACCCTGAGGACGCCGCAGGTTCTGGGAAAGCGCGCGTCCGCCCGGCGCAGCAGGGCGGTGGCCCAGCTGCCGGAGGCAATGGCGCAGAGGATCATCAGCAGTGCGAAGGTCGTCAGCAGATAGAGGGAGTTCGCCGCAGCCAGACCTCCCGCGCCCGCCAGAGAGCGGAAAAACTGTCCGATGAGGGCGGGCGTCTCCATTTCAAAGAAGACCCAGCCGAACACGACGAGGAGAAAGGCATAGCCGTGCTGGAGAATGGCGGGCAGCCGTTCGAGATATCTGCGCAGGACGAATTTTTCGAGGATCAGCAGCACGCCGAAGTAGAGCCCCCAGAGCAGGAAGTTCCAGCTCGCGCCGTGCCAGAGACCGGTGAGCATCCAGACGATGAGCAGATTGCGGATGGTTTTGACCGTGCCGCCGCGGTTGCCGCCCAGCGGGATATAGACATAGCTTTTAAACCAGGAGCTTAAGGTCATGTGCCAGCGCCGCCAGAAATCGGTGATGGATCTGGCGGTGTAGGGGTGATCGAAGTTTTCCGGAAAGGTGAAGCCGAGCATTTTTCCCATGCCGCGGGCCATGTCGGAGTAGCCGGAGAAGTCAAAGTAGATCTGGAAGGTGAAGGCGAGGATCCCGAGCCACGCGGAGGCGGCGGGGACCGTCCCGGCGAGGGCGGCTTCCTTGACGGTGGTCCAGAGCGGGCCGATGTTGTTGGCGATCAGCACCTTTTTGGCCAGACCGACGGCGAAGAGAAAGGCGCCGTCCCCGATCTTTTCGAGCGTAATGGTGCGGTTCTCCATCTCGGCGGCGACGTCGTCATACCGCACAATCGGGCCGGCGACCAGCTGGGGGAACATGCTGACATAGGCGGCGTAGCTGATATAGCTGCGCTGCATGATGGTGTCGCCGCGGTAGAGGTCGATGACGTAGGACATGCTCTGGAAGGTGTAGAAGGAGATGCCGATGGGAAGCGGCAGCTCGGGGTTGAAGAGGTCGAGCCCCAGCAGGGCGTTGACATTTTCAATGAGGAAGGAGCTGTACTTGAAGACGGCCAGCAGAGACAGGTTGACGATAACCGAGGTGAGGAGGGCTGCCTTGCGGATCTTCGGGTTTTCCTTGTAGCGCTCCATTACACGTCCGGCGGTGTAATCGAGCAGGGTCGAAAAGAGCATGAGGAAGACATAAACCGGCTCGCCCCAGGCGTAAAAGAGGAAGCCCGAGGCCATGAGGACGATGTTTTTCCGCTTTTTTGGGAAAAGGTAGTAGAAAAACAGCACGACAGGGAGGTAGACGTAGAGAAAGGGAATGCTGGAAAAGACCATGGGGATTCTCCTTAAGGTTTGAGTGTGGGGGAAAGTTGATCGAGCAGGGCGAAAAATTCTTCCCGGCTGTACAGGACGTTGACGGCGCCAAGCAGTGCGTTCGCGCTCATCCGCTCCGGAAAGCCGAGGGCCTTCTGGAGGGCGGCGCGGCGGGCAGCGGCGTTTTCTCCGCCGCTCAGGCCGCAGAGGAAGAAGTCGCTTTTGGTGACCGGCTCACGCGGGGGGGCTTCCTCCGTCCCGATCCCGGCCCTGCGGAAGGCCTCCTCGAGGATTTCGCGGCTCAGTCCCTCGACCCCGAGCTTGCCTTCTTTGGAGGGCGCCGCCTTGCGGCGCTCCTTGCCGTAGACGTCGGGAATGTAGACGTTGACAATTTTTCCGTCCCGCACCGCCGAGCGGATGTAGTTGCGGATCTGAAAACCGGCGGCATCCGAGTCGGTGAGGATGACGATGCCGGTCTTTCTGGCCAGGGCGCGGAGCATCTCGAGCAGCTCCCGGTTCTTGAAAATCCCGAAACCGCGGGTCGGGATGATGGTGGCGTCGACCAGCCCCGCAAGGGTGATCTGGTCGTATTTGCCTTCGACGATGATGGGCATGTCGCAGCGGAGCATCAGGCGTTCCCTCCCGCAATTTTCGCCAGCAGGGCGGCGACCGTCTGTTCGGCGGCGGCCTGCGCGTCGCAGCGGGTGGATTTGAGCTGCACGTCGGCGGCAGAGAGAATGGCGAGACAGTCCCGCAGGGTGACGATGGAGAGCCTGGCCGCGTCGCGGAAGGCGTTGCGGATGCGGAATTCCCGCCCGCGGTAGACAGAGGGGTAGAGGGCGGCGGCGTCCTGTTCGGTTTTGGAGGCGAGCAGCGCGGCTTTCGCACGGTAAAGGTCGAGGAAGGCGCTGTTCAGCGCCCCGAGGATGGCGAGCGGCTCCTCCCGCAGGGCAAAGAGGTCTTCCAGGACGGAAAACGCGCGGGTGGCGTCCCTGCGGAGCAGGTGCTTGCTCAGGTCGAAGACCGAGGCTTCGAGGCTTTTGCGGGTGACCAGCTCGACGTCGGCGCGGGAGATTTCGGCGCCGCTTCCCTCGCCCCTGTAGGCGATGAGCTTGTCCAGCTCGGCGGTCAGGATGTCGAGGGAGGAGCCGCAGCGCTCGATCAGATAGGAGGCGGCGGGCGGTTCGAGGGACAGTCCCGCCTTCTGGGCGCGGCCTTTGAGGAGCTTGACCAGCTCGCTCTGGGTGCGCGGCGCGAAGTCTGCGACCACTCCGGTTTTTGCCGCCGCATCGCCGAGCTTTTTGACCCGGCTCATCTTTTTGGGATTCAGCTCAAAATCGGACACGTAGACAATGAAGACGGTGGTGGGATTCGGGTCCCGGACCATCGAAAGCAACGCCTCAAAATCGTCCTTTTTCATCTTTTCGATGTTGGGATTCATCAGCAGCACGGCCTTGCGTCCGGCCATCAGGGGCATTCCCTCCGCGGCGACCTGAAGGGAGACCATATCCAGCTCCCCCCCGTCGAATTTCTGGAGGTTGAAGGACTCGGTCCCTTTGGGCACCGCCTTTTCCAGAATCCGCGAAAGGAAGGCGGCGGAAAGGCAGGTTTCCCTGCCGTAGAGAAAGTAAACCGGGGAAATTTCGTTCTGCCGCAGGCTTTTGGCGAGAGCGGCGTCGGTGACGTAGGGCATGGGGCCTCCTTTCTGCTGTTACCGGAAGCAGTACCGGACATCGGCGGTGAAGGATTCGCCGGAGAGCGGCTGTCCCGCGAGCCAGACGGGGCTGAAGGGGAGCCGCATCGTTCTTATTATATCATACCAGCCGGGCGGAATACCATCCTTTTCCGGATTTTCATCATAAAAAATTACCAGATCCCAGCCGGTTTCGGGGGCGGGCAGCCGGGCGGACTGGAAGAGAATGCGGACACCGCCGCAGGAGACGCCGATATCGGGGAAGGCGCGGTCCGTCGAGATGACGAGGCTTCCCGCGTCCCAGAGGCGGTAGCGTCCGGGCGTTGGCGGGAGAATCTCCGCCGGCGTGCGGTCGGCGAGGGTCCGGTACCAGTTGCGGGTGTTCCCGGAATAGACCTGCGCAGGCGGGAATTCGGCGGCGAGGTCGGGCATCCCGCCCATCAGGCGCTCCGTTTCGGCCGGTGCGATCAGGGCGTCCAGCTGCACGATTCCCTCCGCGCGGAGAAAGGCGGCGGTCTTTTCCCCAATGCGCGAATCCCCGCCGCAGCCGATGACGACGGCCTGATTCCCGCGGGAGAGGACGGCGCTGCCGCCGTTGTCCGTCCGGATCAGCGAGACGGAGAGCGTGTCCCGGCCGGCCAGCGTGCCGGCTGCGCCGCCCGCCGCGAGCAGAAAGACGCTCAACGACAGCGCGAGGGCAGTGTGGCGGGGTTTCCCGCGAAAGTGCCGCACGAGCAGAACCATCGCGAGCGTTCCCAGGATCCAGGCGGAAATCCAGCCGGATGCGAGCGGAAGGCTGCCCGATACCGCCGCCATCTTCTCCAGCAGAAAAAAGCAGGCGCGCAGCAGCCGGTCGAGTATTCCGGCCAGCAGCGCGCGGCCCGGAACGGGCAGCAGCACAAGCCAGCTCCCGGCCAGGATCGCCGGCATCAGCGGGACCAGCAGCAGATTCGGCAGAAGCGAGTTCCAGGGGATGCTCCCGAACCACAGAAAATAGACCGGAAGGCAGAACAGGTTGGCGGCCAGCGTGACGCAGATTCCCGAAACCGCCCCCTGCGCCAGCTTTCCACGCAGCCGGAATCTCCGCATCACCCATCCGCTCGCGGCGGGCGCGGCGGAAAAGATGCCGAAGGTCGCCAGCACCGAAAGCCAGAAGCCGGTTCCCAGCGCCGCGCGGGGATTGAAAAGGCAGATGAGGAGCATCGCGCCGCCCAGCGCGTTGGCGGGGGAGCTGTCCCGGCAGAGGGCGAAGGCGGACAGGGAGAAGACGCTCATCACCCAGGCGCGGACCGCCGATGGAGCCGCCCCGGTGAAGAGGACAAACCCGCCGGTCAGCAGCGCGCAGAGCAGAAAGGAAAGCTTTCCCCGCCCGAACAGCCGGGAAAGCACCAGCAGCGCCAGCCTGGTGAGGATGCTGACGTGCAGGCCGGAGATGGAGAGAATGTGAGAGATGCCGAGGATGGAAAAAGCAGCCTCCAGTGAGGCGGGCAGCTCGTTGGAATCGCCGAAAAAGAGGGCGGTGAGAAAGGCCGCGCTGTCCGGCGAGAAATACCGGGCGAAGGTGTAGCGGATTTCCCCGGAAATCCGGGCGGCGATCCGGTACGGGAGGGAGGCCCGTCCCGTCAGCCGCATTTCCTCGCCGGAGGCAAAGCCGACAAGCGCTGCGCCGCGGGAAAGCTGGGAACGGGTGGGCGGATCCTCGGAGAGGACGGCCGCCGCTGAAAAGCGCTCCCCTTCCCCGTATTCGGCGGCAGAACCGGCATACAGGAGCAGCCGCGTCCCGGCGGGCAGATCCCCGTCCGTCACCTCGGCGAGATAGCTTGCCATATCCCCCTGCTGTACGTCGAGAACGCGCCCGTGAACAAAGACCTCCCGCCCCGCATATCCCGCCGTATCCAGCATGGAAAACCGCCACGAGGCTGAGATGCCCAGCGCCGCCGAAACGGTCAGCAGCAGAAGCAGCGTGCGGATCCCGAGCTTTCCGCGCAGCGCAAACAGCGCGCCCGCCAGGCAGGCGGCGGCCGTCACGGCGGCGCAGAGCACGAGGGCGGGAACGCTCAGAAAGGAGGCGCCCAGCAGGGTGAGGGCGAAGGACGCGCCGGTGAGGGCGAGCGGCTGAAGCAGCGGCCTACTCATCCAGCGAAAGCGGGTGCTGCCCCTTTTCGATGGCGGCCGCCCCCGTGCGGACGACCCGCTTGATGCCGTAGGTGCGGCACAGCTCGAGAAAGCTCTCGACCCGGTCGGGGGTATCGCAGTATTCGATGGTCAGGGAGGAGCGGGTGATGTCGCAGACCTTTCCCCCCGCCAGGCGGGCCAGCTCGGCGATTTCGCCGCGGTTCTGGGCGTTGGCGTTGACCTTCAAAAGCAGCAGCTCCCGGCTGATGAGCTCGTCGGGCGCGTATTCCTTGAGTTTGATGACGTCGATGAGCTTGTTTAACTGTTTGTTGATCTGCTCCATCACATTGTCGCGGTCATCGGCTACAATGGTGATGCAGGAGACGCCCGCCTCTGCGGTGGGGCCGACGGCCAGGCTTTCGATGTTGAAGCCCCGGCGCGCGAACAGCCCCGCCACCCGGGAGAGGACGCCGGCCCGGTCCTCGACCAGGACGGAGATGGTGCGTTTCATGAGCGGTTCCCCCTATTCTTCAAAGCGCAGGCGGGCAGGAAGACGGCCAGCAGGACGGCGGACGCCATCAGGCCGATCCAGACGGCGATCAGCGGCCCGCCGGTAAGCCCCGCTAGGCGCAGGAGTGGGACGGCAAGCAGCAGCACGCCCCCTTCGGCCATGCAGACAATTCCCGCGAGCCGGTTTCCTTTCTCCCAGGATTCCCGGCTTTCCGCAGCGGCGCGGTGATGGTAGCCGGCGGAGATGTCCGGCCAGGCGGAATGCTTTTTGTACAGGAACCACCCGGTCCCCGCGAGAATCAGGCAAAACACCAGGTTGATGAGCAGAATTGCGGCGGTCATAACGTTCTCCTCCTTATAAATAGTAAGAAAAAGCAGGAAAATATTGCAAAAATCCGCTGTTCGGGCGCTAAAATTCGACCAGTTCGGGCGGGAGGGTCGGCTCGTCGGGGGAGACCCGGACCTCAAGCAGGGTGGTCCCCTCGCTGCGGAACAGGGCGTCGAGGGCGGCGGGGATCTCCGCATCCCGTTCCACCCGGAAGGCCGGGAAGCCGTAGGCCGCGGCGATCGTGAGGAAATCCGGGCTGCCGTCGAGCCTGACTGCCTCGGTGCGGCCGTACTGGCGCTGTTGGAGTTCCCGCACCATGCCCAGCCGGTTGTTGGCAAAGACGATGATTTTGACGCGGATATCGTGCTGCCGCAGGGTGGCGAGCTCCATCATGGACATCTGAAAGGAGCCGTCTCCGCATACTGCGACCGTCTGCCGGTCCGGCGCCGCAGCCTTTGCGCCCAGCGCGGCGGGAATGGCGTAGCCCATTGTCCCCATCCCTCCCGAGGTGAGAAAGCGCCCGAAAGGCACCCGGAACTGCCGGGCCGCCCAGATCTGATTCTGCCCCACGTCGGCGGTGAGAATGCCGCCCGGCCACATCCGGCCGCACAGCTCCCGGAAAAATGCGGCGGGATCGATTCCCTGTCCGGGATAGGCGGCAGGCGCGCGGTTCTGGTAAAAGCCGATCTCGTGCTCCCAGTCGCGGAAACGGAGGGAAGGCACCTCTCCGGTGAGCTGGTCCAGGATGATGCCGAGATCGCCCACAATGGGGATGTCGGCGGGGATGTTTTTGCCGATTTCGGCGGGATCGATGTCGATGTGAATGACCTTTTTGTCGCGGGAGAGCAGCTCCGGGCTGGGGATGGCGCGGTCGCTGACCCGGGTACCGGCGAGCAGCAGCAGGTCGGCGCGGTTCAGGGCGAGATTTGCGCCTTTCTGCCCGTGGACGCCGATCATGCCCAGATTCATGGAGGCGGCCGGCGGGACCGCACCGATGCCCATCATGGTGTGGACCAGCGGAATGCGCACCTTCGAGAGAAAGCGGCCGAGCGCCTCTCCCGCCCCGGGGGCAAAGGCGCCGCCGCCGATACATAAGAGCGGCCGGTCGGCGTAGCGCAGCGCCTCGGCGGCCCGGCGGACCTGGCCGGGGTGGCCTTTGGAGCTGGGGCGGTAGGAGCGGATCTGGATCTGTGCGGGATAGGAAAACCTGGTTTCGCAGTTCTGGACGTCCACCGGAACGTCGATCAGGACGGGGCCGGGCCGGCCGGTGGAAGCGATGTAGAAGGCCTCCTTCATGGCGCGGCAGATTCGGGCGGGGTCCTTGACGAGAAAGCTGTGTTTGATGAATGGTTCGACGGCGCCGGTAATGTCCACCTCCTGGAAGACGTCCCGCCCCAGCAGGGAGGAGTCCACCTGACCGGTCAGGACCACCAGGGGGATGGAGTCCATGTAGGCGCTGGCGATGCCGCTGATGAGGTTGGTCGCGCCCGGGCCGGAGGTCGCGACACAGACGCCGCACTTCCCGGAAACCCGGCCGTAGCCGCTGGCGGCGTGAGCCGCGTTCTGCTCGGACCGCACCAGAATGTGCCGGATGGAGGAGCGGGAGAGCGCGTCGTAAAAGGGACAGATGGCGGCGCCGGGGTAGCCGAAAATTTCGGTTACGCCCTCTGCCTCCAGGCATTTTACCATAGCTTCACAGACTTTCAACAGGGGCCCTCCTTTCAGCGGGAAAAATACTTGCGGTCGAGGCTGCGGTACTGGAGCGCCTCGGACAGGTGGGAAAGCTGGATGTCCGCCTCCCCTTCCAGATCGGCGATGGTGCGGGCGACCTTCAGGATGCGGTGGTAGCCGCGGGCGCTCATCCCCAGCTGGGAAAACGCCCGCTCCAGAAGGCGGGTGCCCTCTGCGGAGACGGTGCAGAACGCCTCCACCATTCCGGCGGTCATCTGGGCGTTGCAGCGCACCTCCGTCCCCGCGAAGCGGCGGCGCTGGATCGCGTGGGCAGCCTCCACCCGCTTTTTAATGCCGGCGGAGGATTCAGCCTTCCCGCTGGAGGCGAGGTCGGAAAATTCCACCGGCGCAACGTCGACATGCAGGTCCAGCCGGTCCAGCAGCGGGCCGCTGATGCGGGAAAGGTAGTGCTGGATCTGGCCGGGCGTGCAGGAGCAGCGGCGGGATGGGTGGCCGTAGTACCCGCAGGGGCAGGGGTTCATGGCGGCGATGACCATCATCCGGCAGGGGTAACTCAGGGTTCCGCTGGCGCGGGAGATGGCGACGCTTCCCGTTTCGATGGGCTGGCGGAGGGCCTCCATGGCGGAGCGGGAAAATTCCGGCAGCTCGTCCAGAAACAGCACTCCGTTGTGGGCGAGCGAAATCTCCCCCGGACGGGGAACGGAGCCGCCGCCGGACAGCCCCGCTGCGGAGACGGTGTGGTGCGGCGCGCGGAAGGGCCGTTCGGTCAGGATGGGCTGGTCGTTGGACAGTTCCCCGGCGACGGAGTGGATTTTGGTCGTCTCGATGGCCTCCTCAAAGGTCAGGTCGGGGAGAATGGAGGGGATGCGCTGGGCGAGCATACTCTTGCCCGAACCGGGCGGCCCGATGAGCAGGGCGTTGTGGCTGCCGGCTGCGGCGATTTCCAGCGCGCGCTTGGCGAATTCCTGCCCCCGCACATCGGCCATGTCCGGCTGGCCGGGGGTGGAGCTGGGCTTGAATTCCAGCGGCGGCACAGGGGACAGCTCCCGGATATTTTCGAGAAATTCCACCACCTGGCTGACGTGGCGGACGCCGTAGATCTCGAGATCGCCGTCTCCCAGGACCGCGCTGGCTTCCCGCTCGTTTTCCTCCGGGACGAAGACGCGCGAATACCCCCGTTCCCTGGCGAGGATGGTCATGGGCAGCACGCCCTGCACCCGGCGCAGCTCTCCCTTCATCGAAAGCTCCCCCAGAAAGAGGCTGTCCTCAAAGGTGGCGGCTGTCTGGCCGGAGGCGGCCAGCAGCGCCAGAAAAATGGGCAGATCGTAGAGCGGACCGCTCTTTTTCAGATCGGCCGGGGCCAGATTGACGGTGATTTTCTGGACGGGAAACTCGTAGCCGCAGTTTTTGAAGGCCGCCCGCACCCGGTCGCGGCTCTCGCGGATGGCGGCGTCCGGCAGGCCCACCACCTCGAAGGATGGCATCCCCCGAAAGGTATCGACCTCGACCTCCACCGGATAGGCGTTTAACCCGGACAATCCGGCGCTCATGATGCTTGCGTACACCCCAAACTCCTCCCTGATGCTGGTTTCTTTCAGTTTACCACAATTTTGGCACCGCTTCAACGCTTTTCCGGGGATTGCCCGATTTTTTTCAGAGACTGAAATGCGGAAGACACAGAAAATCAACAAAATGTAAAGAAGCTGTCAAATATTTGTTTGAAATTGTCGCGCCGTGGCGGGGGAACAACGGGATGAATGTGGATAACTCTGTGGAAAATGTGGAATAATCCGGATTTTCCCCCCAAAACATGTGGAAAAGCGCGCGGATTTTCCACTTTCAGGGTGGAAAGTGCCCGCTTTTTGCCCTGTTTTTCCGGCAGCCGGGCGGTGATGCGCGAGACTTGCTTTTTCTGCGAATATCTGCTAAAATAATGAAGAAAATAGCGCCCGGTTGTTGCGCTTTTTCCGGTTTGCGAAAAACTTTCAAAAAGCAGTTGACAAGCGGAGCATTGTAGCTTATAATAAACTTTGTGGCATTATGAGGTGTCGAGATGAAAATGAATATCAGACAGTTGTTTGACCTGGTCGGAGAGCGGCGAACCATTTCGCAGCGCTTCGATTTCAGGGAGGAAGAACTGTACGGGAGGTACCCGTTCCAGTCGCCCGTGGAGTGTTCGGGGGAAATTGAAAACCGTGCCGGTGTGGTGAGGCTGGTTTTCTGTGTGAAATTTTCCCTGGATCTGGTCTGCGACCGCTGCCTGGAACCGTTTGTCCGGGATGAGGAGCTGCATTTTGCGCACATCCTGGTCCAGAAACTGGATTCCGGTGAAGAGGATGAGGATTATGTCCTCTGCGAGGGCGGTGAACTGGATCTGGACGAGCTGGTGCGCACCGACGTGCTGCTCGAGCTCCCGAGCAAGGTCCTGTGCTCCGAAAACTGTAAGGGCCTCTGCCCCCAGTGCGGACAAAACCTGAATTTTGGCAGCTGCAAATGCGAGAAAAAAGAGATTGACCCGAGGCTTGCGGTCTTGAGTCAGTTGCTGGATTCGGAGGATAACCCCGCGGATCCGGAATGATTTGAAGGAGGTGCGAATCATGGCAGTACCGAAGAGCAGAGTATCGAAGGCGAGAAGAGATAAGAGACGTTCCAATGTCTGGAAGCTCCCCATGCCCGCGTTTTCCCGGTGCACCCAGTGCGGTGAGCTGAAGGCTCCCCACAAGGTTTGCCCGCACTGCGGTTATTACAAAGGCGTAGAGGTTATCAAAAAAGAGGCGTAAGCCATCCGATTTTGATTCTGTCAGGCTGCCCGGTAAGGCGTAACGCGCTTTATCGGGCGCTTTTTTTCCACAAAAATTCAGGAAAGGCGGTGCGGCTGTGGCTGTCACGATCAACGGGGTGGAACCCGGCTCTCCGGCGGCGCGGGCGAAGATCCGGGCGGGCGAGGAGCTGCTGGCCATCAATGGGCAGGAAATTGTCGACGTGCTGGATTACCGGTTTTATATGATGAACGAAAAGCTGGAGCTGACCCTGCGCTCCGGCGGCGCCGGACGGAAAGTCCGGATCAGAAAGGACGAGTACGAGGAGCTGGGGCTGACCTTCGCCACCTATTTGATGGACCGGGAGCGTTCCTGCCGCAATCAATGTATCTTCTGCTTTATTGACCAGATGCCCCCCGGAATGCGGGAGACGCTCTATTTTAAAGATGACGACGCGCGCTTAAGTTTCCTCTACGGCAACTATATCACCCTGACAAACCTCACCGGGCACGACATCGAGCGGACCATCCGGATGAAAATCTCCCCGGTGAACATTTCGGTTCACACCACCAACCCGGAACTGCGCTGTAAGATGATGAACAACCGCTTTGCCGGGGAATCCCTCTCCATCCTGAGGCGGCTGGCGGACGGGGGCATCGCCATGAACGCCCAGCTGGTGCTCTGCCCCGGCATTAACGACGGGGCAGAGCTCGCGCGGACGATGCGCGACCTGGCGGAATACCTCCCCGCCCTCAAAACCGTCTCCTGCGTTCCAGTGGGGCTGACCCGGTTCCGGGACGGCCTTTATCCCCTTCGTCCGTACACGGGGGAGGAGGCGGCGGCAGTCGTCGCGCAGGTGGAAGCCTTCGGTGACGAGATGAAGGCGCGGCACGGGACCAGGGTCTTTTACGCCTCGGACGAGTTTTATCTCAAGGCCGGCCTGCCGCTGCACGACGGCGATTTCTACGAGGATTACGGCCAGCTGGAAAACGGGGTGGGGATGCTCACCCTTCAGAGAGAACAGTTCCGGGACGCCCTCCCCTTTTTCGAGCCGGACGGCCGCAGGCGGAATTTTTCCATCGCCACCGGCGTGGCCGCCGCCCCTTTTCTCCGGAAACTGGTTGACGAAGCGGCGGAAACATGGCATAATTTAAATGGCAGGGTTTATCCGGTTGTCAACGACTTTTTCGGGCACGAAATCACGGTGGCCGGCCTGCTGACCGGCCGCGACCTCATCGCCCAGCTCAAGGGAAAGGATCTGGGGGAGGAGCTGCTGCTGCCCGACGTCCTCCTCAAATTCCACGAGGACGTGTTCCTCGACGACGTGACCCTCGATAAGGTCCGGGAGGCGCTCGGCGTGCCCATCACGATGGTGGGGAGCGACGGGTATGAGCTGCTGCGGTGCATGCTGGGGGAGGAAGCGTAAGGTGGAGTTTGCTGCAAAGGACCTGACCCTCCGGACCGTGACGGAGGCGGACCTGCCCGAGGTCGCGCGGATGTGGGATTTTGCGCAAGGCGGCGTTTCCCCGGAGCAGGCGCGTGAAGCAATTGCCGGCATGGAGGCAAATCACCGGAAAAACCGGCCGGGCAGTATTTATCATCTCTGCCTGGGAATATTTCCAAAAGGAAGCAGTCAAATCATCGGCTGGTGCGGGCTGGATGGCACAACGCCGGGGAAGCTCCATATTTTTTACATGCTGGCCCCGGAGTTCCGGAACAGGGGTTATGCCACCCAGTGCGCCAAAAGGCTGTTAGCCTATGCGTTTGAGGAAGCGGGCGTGCCGTTTGTCAACGGCGGCTGTGCCCGTGAGAATGCGGCCTCCTTCCGGGTTATGCAGAAGGCGGGCATGGAGCAGGTCGCCTTTGCGGACAACGGAGACCCCCTTTTTTACGTGGATGCGGCGGGCTGGAGACAACACGGCGCATCGGATGCTTCAGATTTCATCGAGTAGAAAGGAAAAGATTATGGCAAAACCCATTGTCGCGGTGGTGGGGCGGCCCAATGTGGGCAAATCCACCCTGTTTAACAAGCTGGTGGGCAAACGCATCTCCATTGTGGAGGACACCCCCGGCGTCACCCGGGACCGGATCTACGCCGAGTGCGAGTGGCTGAACCGGAGCTTTATGCTGGTGGATACCGGCGGCATTGAGCCGAATACCGACGACGTCCTGCTGTCCCAGATGCGGCGGCAGGCGGAAATGGCCATCGAGCGGGCCGACGTCATCATTCTGGTGACGGACATTCAGTGCGGCGTCACCGCCGCCGATCAGGACGTGGCCACTATGCTGCAAAAAAGCGGCAAGCCGGTCGTTCTCTGCGTCAACAAGGTGGACAGCATCGGCGAGGTCCCGCCGGAATTCTACGAATTCTACAACCTGGGTCTGGGCGACCCCATCCCCGTTTCCTCCGTGCACGGTCACGGCACCGGCGACCTGCTGGACGCGGTGTTTGCCCACTTTCCGGAGGAGATGGAGGAGGAGTACGGCGAGGAGGTCATCCGGGTGGCCATCATCGGCAAGCCCAACGTCGGCAAATCCTCGCTGGTCAACCGGCTGGCGGGCGAGGAACGGGTGATCGTCTCCGATATCGCCGGGACGACCCGGGACGCCGTCGACACCTATGTCGAAAATGAGTACGGCCGTTATGTCCTGGTGGATACGGCCGGCATCCGCCGCAAGTCCAGGGTGACGGAAAATGTCGAGCGGTACAGCGTCCTGCGTTCCTATATAGCGGTCGATCAGGCGGACGTCTGCCTGATTCTGATCGACGCCACCGAAGGGTTCACCGAGCAGGACTCCAAGGTGGCGGGCTACGCCCACGAGCAGGGCAAGGGCTGCATTGTCGTAGTCAACAAGTGGGACGCGGTCCCCGACAAGACCGACAGGACGATGCAGGAGTTTGTCAACAGGCTCAGGGTGGACTTCAGTTTCATGAGCTATGTTCCCTTCCTCTTCATCTCCGCCCTCACCGGGCAGCGGGTCAACAGGCTCTATGAGCTGATCAACGACGTTGCAGCACAGAATGCGCTGCGGGTTTCGACCGGCGCGTTAAATGACCTGCTCGCAAACGCCACCGCCCGGATGCAGCCCCCCTCCGACAGGGGCAGGCGGCTCAAGATCTACTATATCACCCAGGCTTCCACCAAACCGCCGACCTTTGTGGCCTTTGTCAACCGGAAGGAGCTGTTCCACTTCTCCTACCAGCGGTATCTCGAAAATCAGATCCGCGACACCTTCGGCCTGACCGGCACGCCGGTCCGCTTCCTTGTCCGGGAGCGCGACCGAAATGACACCGATTGAGTTTTGGACCTGTAAGAAAGGACGTTTGTTATGGAAATTCTGCTGCTCTGCGTTTCGTTGCTGCTCTCCGCCTTCCTGGCGTATTTCATCGGCAGCATCAACTTCGCCATCATCGTCACCCGGCTCTTTGCCAGAAAGGATATCCGGGATTTCGGCAGCGGCAACGCCGGAATGACCAACGTGCTGCGCACGCTGGGCGCTGGTCCGGCGGCGCTGGTCACGGTCGGCGATTTCTGCAAGGGCCTGCTGGCGGTGCTGCTCGGCCATCTGATTATCGGCTATCTGGGCGGCGGACTTCCCTTTTTCACCGATTATTTCATCGCGCTGTTCGTCATGCTGGGCCACTGCTTCCCTATTTTCTACGGATTTAAGGGCGGCAAGGGCATCCTGGTTTCGGCCGGCGTGATTCTGGTGCTCGACTGGCGGGTGTTCTTTCTCATTCTGGCGGTTTTTCTGATTGTGGTGGCCATCCGGAAAATTGTCTCCCTCGCCTCGATTTCAGCGGCGGTGGCCTTTCCCGCCGCGACGCTGGCGATGGGCCTGATCGACAGGTCGCCCCATGTCCTCTGGGACACCCTGTTCGCGGTGGTGCTGGCGGGGATCGTCATTTTCATGCACCGCGCCAATATCAGGCGGTTGTTGAACGGCACCGAAAAGCCGTTTGGGAAGAAGAAGTGATGCCGGCAGTTCCGGCGCAAAAACTGAACATCAGGTTTTTCAGGGGCAATTTCCTGCGTGAAAACCCCTGATTTTTATTGGGAAAGGAGTCTGCATGGCAAAGATAGCGATTCTCGGTGCGGGGGGCTTCGGCGTCTCGCTTGCGGTCATGTGCCGCCAATATGGACATGAGGTGACGCTCTGGGGAAAATTCCCGGAGGAGATGGAGGCCATCCGGCGGGACGGGGAAAATAAGCGGCTGCTGCCCGGCGTTCCGGTCAGTCCGGACATCCGGCTGACCAGCGCGCTGGCGGACATCGCGGCGGCGGAGCTCGCCATTTTCGCGGTGCCTTCCTTCGCGGTGCGGGAGACGGCGCGGGCCGCTGCGCCCTTCCTCTCCCCGGGAGCTGTCGCCGCGAACGTCGGCAAGGGCCTGGAGAAAGGGACGAAAAAGCGGCTGAGCGAGGTCATCGGCGAGGAAGTTCCGGGCCGCGACATCGTCGCAGTTTCCGGGCCCTCCCACGCGGAGGAAGTCGCCCGCGGGGTGCCGACCACCGTCGTGGCCGCCTGCTTAAACCGCGCTGCCGCCGAATTTGTGCAGGACACCCTGACCAACCGGACGCTGCGCGTCTACGTCAGCGACGACGTCACCGGCGTCGAGCTCGCCGGTGCGCTCAAAAACATGATCGCCGTCTGCGCCGGCATCTGCGACGGGATGCAGCTTGGAGACAACGCCCGGGCCGCCCTCATCACCCGCGGCCTCGCCGAGATCGCCCGGCTGGGAATCGCGATGGGCGCGCGGCGCTCGACCTTTGCCGGGCTGGCCGGCGTGGGCGACCTCATCGTCACCTGCACCAGCGTCCACTCCCGCAACCACCGCGCCGGCATCCTCATCGGACAGGGCGTCCCGCCCGCCGAGGCGGTCGCCCGCATCGGCATGACGGTCGAGGGCTGCCTCGCCGCCCGGACCGCGTGGGAACTCGCCCGCGAAAAAGGCGTCCCCATGCCGATTGTCGAACAGCTCAATCTCGTCCTCGATGAAAACAAGGACCCGCGCCAGGCGGTCGCCGACCTGATGAACCGCCCCCTCCGCCATGAGGACGAGCGGGTGTGGATGGAGCAGGCTCTGTAGGCGTCAAAAAACCGCCGCCCATCGCCCTTTGCGGCGGGCAGCGGTTTTTCATGCGGCTGATTTTTTCCGCACGCAAAAAGCAGGGAACGGCGGGCTCTTCTGTGATAGAATAGAGGCTGGAGGATGAACTTGATGGATTGGACAGAACGCCTGAATCGGATGATGGACTACATCGAAGCCCACCTGACAGACGAAATTTCCTATGAGCGCGCAGCGCAGATTGCCTGCTGCTCGGTCTATCACCTGCAGCGGATGTTTCCCTATCTGACGGGAATCACGCTGACGGAATATATCCGGCGGAGAAGGCTGACCCTCGCCGCCTTTGATCTCCAGACCGGAGAATGCAGGGTGATCGATGCCGCGCTGAAATACGGCTACGACTCCCCGGAGGCGTTCAGCCGCGCGTTTAAAAGGCTTCACGGCGTACTGCCTGCCGCCGCCCGCAGGACCGGCGTCTCCCTGAAGGAATTCCCCCGTATGACGTTTTCCATGACCATGAAAGGAGATGTGGAGATGAACTACCGCATTGTGCGGCGGGGAGCTTTTCGGGTCTTCGGCGTATCCGCGAAAATCAGCACTGACCCGGAAAAGGCATTTATGCAGGTTCCGGCGTTTTTCCAAAAATGCGACGAGGAAAAAGTCCCCGACGAAATCAACGCGCTGCTGGGGCGCTTCCCTGACTGCCACACCCTCTCTGCCATTTATGGGCAGACGGAGGATTCCTACCGGTACATGCTCTGCCAGTTTCTGCCCGGCGGGCTTTCGGTGCCGGAAAAATTCTCCGTCCTGTCTGTGCCGGCGGCAGAGTGGGCGGTGTTTGACGTGCCCGGCTGCGAAATGCAGGAAATGTGGCGGCGGATCTGGAGCGAGTGGTTCCCTTCTTCCGGATACGAGGCGGCCGGCGGGGTTTCGTTTGAAATGTACTACGGTCTGGCGAGCCACGGCAACGTGTTCGGTGAGATCTGGATCCCGGTCACGAAAAAATGATCCCCCCAGACAAAATCATCCGAAACGGACAGCCGTTTCGGATGATTTCTTTTTCAGCAGGCCGGTCCGCACTCGCGGTCGAGCCAGACCGAGGCGATGTCGAGCGCCTGATAGAGACCGTGCCGGTCGGCGCGCTTGGCAATCAGCTTCTGCGGCGGCAGGCTCAGGTCGGTCGCCATCATCTGGATGGAGATTTCGTCGGCGGCCGTCAGGCCCTTCAGCTCCCTGTGGGACTTGATCTGGAACATGACGACATAGGGGTCAGACATTCTTCCGTAATAAATGGTATCCTGAAGCCGGACCAGCGGCCGTCCTTTATATAAGAAAAACTCCTGGGACACGGGGATTCCTCCTTTATTTTGTGATCTTTACCATTTTACCATACAAACCCGGGCGAGTAAAGTCGGAAAATGTGAATTTTTCATTTTTCGGTTTTTTTTGAAAAAAGGGGTTGACAATCCGGCAAAGGCTGTGTATAATAATTACTGTTGTTGCAGGGCATGAGTCCCGATCAACAGTCGGGGGTATAGCTCAGCTGGGAGAGCATCTGCCTTACAAGCAGGAGGTCACAGGTTCGAGCCCTGTTGTCCCCACCAGAAATGGCCTGCTA
>CALXIG010000074.1 GCA_944388305.1 uncultured Clostridia bacterium | reverse complement strand
GAATACACTGTCCACAATGTTGTAAAGCGCCTGCACCAGCATGGAGAACATGGCCGGCAGCGACATGGAGAGCAGAAGCGGCAGCATCGGCTTCGTGCCCATTTTGTTTTCCTGGATCATTCCATCACCTTTCTTTGAATCGCGGCAGTTTTTGTCACATATTGTTCATTATACGGGGAATCCGGCGCGATTGCAAGAGAGGCAGGGCGGTTTCTATTTATTCCGCAAAGGATGGCGGCGGAGAAGCGGGGTTTTTATCAGATTTGTGCGAATTTGTGCGAAAACGGAAAAAGCGGTGGCGACTCCGGAAAAGATGTGCTATAATCAGAGAGATATTGAATTTGCTGCGTGGAAAGGATGAGTCTGATGCTGACCTGTGTCTGGCGGCAGTTCCCCGAGGACCTGACCGATCCCTACCGGATCCGGGAGACCGTTTTTGTGGAGGAACAGGGCTTTGCCAATGAATTTGACGGGACGGACAAAACCGCCCGCCATCTGACCCTCTATGCGGATGGAAAGTGCGCCGGCTGCGCCCGGCTTTATGTGGAAAACGGCGGCTGGCATCTGGGCCGGGTCGCGGTGCTGCGGGAATTTCGCGGCATGGGGCTGGGCGCGGCGCTGGTCCGGGAGGCGGAGCGGGAGGCAGTCCGGCTCGGGGCGGAAAAAATCAGCCTGAGTGCCCAGGTGCAGGCCGAAGACTTCTACGGGAAGCTCGGCTACCGCGCCGTGACCGGAATTTATCTCGACGAGCACTGTCCCCACGTCGGGATGGAGAAAAAGCTGGACGGTTGAGGAAAATTTCCCGGGGAAAAGTTTTCCTTTACACCTGCCTCCGGCTGTGGTAGAATAAAAGAAGAAAAAAGCAGAGTAGGGTTTTGCGCGTCAAGTGCCGTCCGGACAGGGAGTTGCCGGATGGACGAAAAGCCGATACGGCTTGCGGTGCGAAGCCCGCATCCCGCTGCTATATACCGGGGAGAAGTCCTCCTGCGGGTATGTGGCTACGAGTGACATGTCTGCAAGGAGGTATTTTTATGGAAAAAACACTGTTCACATCCCCTTTCAGTGCCGCTTACTGGCGCCAGGCCGCCAGCGAACTGCGGAAGCCGAAGATGCTCGCCGTCGCGGCGCTGCTCATCGCGCTGCGGGTCGCCCTCAAGTCGGTGGCCATCCCGGTCGGACCGTACCTGAACATCACGGCCGGGTTTTTCGTGAACGCCCTGGGCGCGATGATTTTCGGCCCGGTAGTCGCCATCCTGGCGGCAGCGGTTTCCGACACGCTGGGCTGCCTGCTCTTTCCGAGCGGGGCGTATTTCTTCCCCTTTATTTTTGTGGAGATCGCGGGGTCGCTCATCTTCGCGCTGATGCTCTACCGGGTGAAGGTCACAACCTGGCGGGTGATTCTGTCGCGGTTTCTCGTCATGTTCTTCTGCAACCTCGTCCTCAACCCGGCCATCATGATCCTTTACAACAAGCTGGTGCTGGGCGGGGAGTATGCCTTTCTGACGGTGCCGCGGCTGGTCAAGAACCTCTGCCTCTTTCCGGCTGAGGCATTTCTGCTGGTGCTCTTTCTCAATGTGATGATCCCCATTACCAACCGGCTGGGCCTGACCCGCGGGACGCGGGAAAAGCTCGATTTCCGCCCCCGGCACATCGTCACTCTGGTGGTCATGGCCGTCGCCGCGGCCGCCGCGGTGGCGCTGTACGGCTTTTATAAAGTGAATTCCTGAGCGCGGCCCGCAGCCGTCTGGCGGGACGGGAGAGAAGTTGGCGGGCGGATGGAAAGGACGTCTGATATGATCAAACTCATTGCCGCCGACATGGACGGCACGCTGCTCGATTCGCAAAAGCGGCTCCCGCCGGCTCTCCCCGCCCTGCTCGCGGAGCTTGCGGCGGCCGGCATCCGCTTCGCCGCTGCCAGCGGACGGCAGTACTACACCCTCGAGGCACAGTTAGCGCCCTGCGGCGGGGAGATCCTCTACCTCGCCGAAAACGGCACGATGGTCTTTGAACATGGCGCGCCCGTATTTCTCGACCCCATCGCGGAGGAGGACTGGCGGGACGCTGTCCGGCTGCTGCGGTGCATTCCCGGCGCCTGCCCCATCCTCTGCTGCCCGGATACGGCCTATTTTGAGGACGGGGACCCGGAATTCCTCGAGAATGCGGGGCTTTACTATGTTCGCCGCAGGCGGGTGGACGACCTCCTCGCGGTGAAGGCAAAGGTCTGCAAGATCGCCGTCTATGACCTGCGCGGCGCGGAGCACAATTCCTTCGCGGCGGTGCGCGGCAGGCTCGGGCCGCAGCTCCACGCTGTCCTCTCCGGGGAAAAGTGGATCGACCTGATGGGCGGAAGCAGCAAGGGAACGGCACTCACCGCCCTTCAGGAGCGCCTGGGCATTCTGCCCGAGGAGACGATGGCCTTCGGCGACTATCTGAACGACCGCGAGATGATGGACGCCTGCTTCTACAGCTGCGCGATGAAAAACGCCCACCCGGCTCTGGCCGCGCGCTGCCGCTTTATCGTGGGCGGCAACGACGAAAACGGGGTCGTGGCCGCCATCCGGGAGATGGTGCTGGGAACGGACGGATTTGCCGTCCGCGAGGTTCCATTCGGCGGGGCGGAGTATGCCCGGATTCTGGAGCTGCGCGACGGGGTGCTCCGCCGCCCGCTCGGTCTCAGCCTGTTCGAGGAGGACCTGTCCGGGGAAAAGGACTGCCGCCACATCGCCGCCCTGCGGGGAGAGCAGGTGGCCGGGACGATGCAGCTCCTCCCCGCCCCGGACCGCCCCGGCGCCATGCGGATGCGGCAGGTCGCTGTGGCGGAGGACTGCCGCGGACAGGGGCTGGGGCGGAAAATGCTCGATTTTGCGGCGAAGCTGGCCGTCTGGGAGGGCTTTTCCGCCATCACCGTCCACGCGCGGGAGACGGCGGCGGGTTTCTACCGGAAAACGGGGTTTGTACAGACCGGTCCCGGCTTTTTGGAGGTCGGCATCCCCCATCTGCCGATAGAGCTGACGCTGAAAGTCTGAAAGAAAGTGAGGAGGAGCAGCAAATGTCCATTCGGAATTCCTCAAAGGCGCTGTTGGTGCGGGAGGGGGAAATCCTGGTCAACCGCTGCCGCTCCGCGCAGAGCGGGGAGGTTTACTACGACCTTCCCGGCGGCGGGCAGCGCCCTTTTGAAACCATGAAGGAGGCGCTTGTCCGGGAGGTGCTGGAGGAAACCGGCTATCACGTCCGGGTGCTCCGGCTCGCCGCCGTCGCGGAGGAGATCTGTCTCGAACCTGAGGTGCGGGAAAAATTCCCGGAATACTGCCACCGGATTGCCCACATCTTCCTTGCGGAATTGGCAGAAGAGGAGCGGGCGTCCCCCGGCGAGACGGATTTGGGACAGGAAGAGAGCCTGTGGATCCCCCTCGCGGAGGCGGACCGTCTGCCGTTCCTTCCGGAAAGGCTTTGCGGCAGAGTTTCCGCTCTGGTCAGGGGGGAAGGACCGGCTGATCTCGGGTGCAGATACACCCGATGACGCTGCGTCCGGATTTTTATACAGAAAGAGAGGGCGGGAGATTCCCGCCCTCTGCGCGTTTTACCGCGCGCTTCCGCCGCGCGCAAGACCTGCTGCGAACTCCCGCAGCTCCTGTTCGGAGGAAAATTCCGCGCCGGATTGCAGGATCGTCTCCTGGACCCAGACGGGGAAACTCTGAAAACAGGGGTTTTGCGGGAGATTTTGCATGAATGGATTCATCGAAAGCCTCCTTTCCCGCCGTCAAAACGGCTTTGTTTCTACCATGCCCGGAAAGGTGCGGAATATACCCGCATATTTTGTCCCGGCGGCGCATAAGCATGGGATAACAGCCTGTAAGGAAAGGATGATACCATGCCTCAGCCAGAACTCGTCCGGGACAGCATCTGTGTC
>CALXIG010000073.1 GCA_944388305.1 uncultured Clostridia bacterium | reverse complement strand
GGACTGCGTCGTAGCCGTCGTTCTGAGCGGTCTTCTTCTGCACAACGGTGCAGGGGCCGGCTTCGATAACGGTTACCGGAACGACTTTTCCGGTCTCGTCGAAAATCTGGGTCATCCCGATTTTCTTTCCGATGATACCTTTTTTCATTTTCCTTCCTCCTATCAGGCTATTGGTTGGCTTTTCACCAACTTGACCCTCCGGCTGCCGCGTTTTTGCGGTTCCGGACCGCGAGGCGTTCAGAATCTTCTGTCGAGATTACAGGTTGATCTCGATTTCAACGCCGGCGGGGAGCTCCAGGCCCTGAAGCGCTTCAACGGTCTTTGCAGAGGGTCTCAGCACATCGATGAGCCGTTTGTGAGTCCGCATTTCAAACTGCTCGCGGCTGTCTTTATATTTGTGAACAGCGCGGAGAATGGTCACGATTTCCTTGTCGGTCGGCAGCGGGATGGGGCCTGCAACTCTTGCCCCGGTTCTCTTCGCCGTCTCCACGATCTTCGCGGCGGAAGTATCCACCAGGGTGTGATCGTAACCTTTCAATTTGATACGGATTTTTTCTTTGACTGCCACTGTCATCGCCTCCTGAAATATTGATGGGGACAAGACCAAAGATTGAACACGTTTCCGTGTGTTTCGCATCCAGACAAATAAAAAAACCGAAAACCACGACGTTTTGCGGGCCTCTGAACCGTTTCCATCCCCGCCGCTGTTGGTCGCAAGCCGGCAGGCTGGGGCACTTGCCGCCTCAAAAGGCGCAGTTTGCCGTGAAGTTAACCCGCAAGCCTCACAGACGCAAAGCCGGTTTCTGGGGCACTTCCATCGTATTCATCTTTTGTCGCCCGGTTTAAAATCGGACATACTCGGCGAAAATTACCCGCGCTGGGACCTGTCCGAAAACAGGATCTTGACCTCACGGCCGGCGGCAACCTCTCGCTTCATCGCATATCTGTCGCAGTCACGCAATAGCTATTATACATCCTCCCACCCGGTTTGGCAAGGGCTTTTGCAAATTATTTTGTGAACAATTTGTAAATATTTGCATCGGATTGGAATACCCGAAAAGCCGGTGCAATTCCGGCCTGCGGACAGCCGGGCGGGGCATTTATATCCTGCTGAAATCGAACAAATCCTTCGGCGCGACTTCCAGAATGTCACACAGGCGGAAAATTACATCCAGCGAAACGCCCGCCGCAGCCAGTTCGATCGCGCTCATATGGCTGCGGTCGATCCCCAGTTTTTCGGCGAGCTGCAACTGGGTCAGCTTCCTCGCTTTCCGGTAAGCGATATTCAGCCCCAGCTTCCGGTATTGCTCATGATAGGCAGCATCCATGAAATCACCCCATCCGATTGACTTCCCCGCCGGGGAACACCCCGCGGCCATTACCCCTGTCCCAGCGCCTTTTTCACCTCATCTTGCAGAAAATCCGCCATCGGGCCGGCGGCGAACTCCATTCCCGTAAAGAGCCGGAAGGCGTAGACCGCCTGGTAGATGAGCATTCCCAGCCCGTTGCGGCAGACGAGCCCCCGTTCCCGGCAGGCGCGCAGGAGGGCCGTCTCAGACGGCTTGTAGACGATATCGCAGACGGCGGGTCTCCCCCCATCGAGGAAGGAGAAATCCCCGAAATCCTGCCCGAACCCGCTCATCCCGAGGGGGGTGGCGTTTACGATGATGTCCGCCCAGCCGCCGCAGCTTTCCGCCGAAAGAGCGGAAAAAGGGAGAACCTCCCCGCGGCCGTCCCCTTCGGGGAGGAGCGCCTTCCCCTTCTCCGGCGTGCGGCAGAAGACGCGCACCGCCTCCGCGCCGCAGTCTAGGGCCTTGCGGCAGATCGACCGGGCGGCGCCGCCCGCTCCCAACAGGGCGATCCGGCTCCCGGCAAAATCCGCGCCCATCTCCGCCAGCGCGGCCCGAATGCCGTCGCCGTCGGTATTATAGCCGGAGAGTTTTCCCTCCCGGACGCAGACGGTGTTGACCGCCCCGCAGCTTTGGGCGTAGGGGTCGATTCCGTCCAGGAAGGGAATGACCGCGCGCTTGTGGGGAATGGTGATGTTGAAGCCGTCGAGATTTTCCCGGGCGTACCGGATAAACTCCGGCAGCCCGTCCGGCTGGACATGGTGGGCATCATAAGCGCCCCGCACGCCGAGCCGCTCCATCATCTTCCCCTGAATGAGGGGGGAGAGGGTGTGGCCGATCGGGTCTCCGATGACGGCGAGTTTCCACTCCATCACGATTCCTCCTTCTGATCGCAGATGGCCTCCCAGACGAGCTGGGCGACGATTTCCGGAGACCGGCTGCTGGGAACAGTGACATCCGCATACCGGCGGTAGAGGCCGATGCGGGCGTCGTAGAGCTCCTGCAGGCGTTCCCGGCGCCCGTCCAGCAGCGGGCGGCCGGGCAGGTCGGCGGAAGCCAGCTCCCCGACGCTGCGGTCGAGGAAGACGACCGTTCCGGTGCGGGAAAGGGCCTCCATATTCTCTTCCTTTAAGATAATGCCGCCGCCGCAGGCGATGACAAAGCCGCGCAGCGCGGCTGCCCGGCGGGCACAGGCGGTCTCCAGCCGGCGGAATGCCTCCTCCCCGTCCTCCTGAAAGATCCGGGGGATGTCTCTCCCGGCGCTCCGCTCGATTTCCGCGTCAAGGTCCAGAAAGGTCATGGCCGTCAGCGCGGCGAGGCTGCGGCCCACCGTCGTTTTTCCGCTCCCGGGCATCCCGATGAGCACAATATTGTCCTTATAATCCATACAATCCCCTCAATGATGCAAATCCTCGGGCAGCGCCCGGTGCGGGTAAAAGCCGAGAAAGCGGAAAGTCTGGGTCGCCTTCTCCACCCTGCCCAGCAGCTCGTGCCACCTGGTCTGGCCGGCTGTGACAAAATCCAGGAAAAAGAGGTACTCCCAGTTTCGCTCCGGCATGGGGCGGGACTCAATTTTGACCAGGTTCATCCCGGCCTCCTCAAACAGCCGCAGCACCCGGCAGAGGCTGCCCACCGTGTGCGGCAGGGTAAAGAGGATGGAGATTTTGTTGCTGCCCGGCGCAAACAGCGGGTCCCGGGCCACAACGACAAACCGGGTGTAGTTCGCCTCCCGGCGGTTGAGCCGCGCGGCGAGCACCTCCAGGCCGTAGCGCTCCCCCGCCCGGCGGGAGGCGATGGCCGCAATCGAACGGTCCTCCCCTTCGGCGACCATCTTGGCGGCCGCGGCCGTATTGTAGACCGGCCGGCAGCGCCATTCCGGATGTTCCGCCAGAAATTCCGCCGACTGGGAAATTCCCTGCTCGTGGGAGACAACCTCGCGGATCTCCGCAAAAGCCGTCCCCGGCTTTGCCAGCAGGCAGTGGCTGACCAGGACGTACTCCTCCCCCACGATGGAAAAACCGTAGCGGGAGAGCAGGTCGTACACTGCCGAGATGGCGCCGGTCGTGCTGTTTTCAATGGGCAGCACCGCCCGGTCCGCCTCCCCGGCGGCGAGTTTTGCGCAGGCGTCGCCAAAGGAGGAGGCCGTCGTCAGCCGGGCTGTTTCCCCGAAAAACTGCATGGCCGCCTCCTCGGCGTAGGACCCGGGCACGCCCGAATAAACCGCGTTCAGCAAAATTCCTCCGCTCCTTCCAGAAAATACTCGCCCCGCGTCATCGAGTAGCAGCACTCGTCCAGCCACTCCCCGTCGTACCGCAGAAAGCAGCGCCGCAGCGTGCCTTCATAATGAAAGCCGCACTTCTCAATCACCCGCCGGGATCGCCGGTTGAAGGAAAAATGCTGGACCGAAAGAATCTGTGCGCCCAGTTCCTCAAAGGCGTGGGAGATCATCCGCCGCGCCGCCTCGGTCATCAGTCCTCTCCCCCAGTAATCCGGTGAGAGAACATACCCCAGCATTCTGACCTCCGGGGAGCTGCTGCGGTGAGAATCCCCGTGCAGCCCGACCGAGCCGATGACTCTGCCGGTTTCCTTCCAGACGATTGCCCAGACTTCCTCCCCCGCGATAAACTCCGCGAGGATGGCGCGGCTCTCCTCCAGATTGTCATGGGGCTTCCACCCCGCAGCCGGCCCCACCTCGGGGCGGGAGGCGTATGCGTAAAAATCCGCGAGATCCTCCTCCCGAAAACGGCGGAGAAGGAGGCGTTCGGTGGAAAGCGTCTTCTGATTCATGCGGGGTCTCCTCCCGGCAATTCCGCCAGCGCCAGGGCGGCAGCGCTCTCGATGACGACTGCCGCCCGGCTCAGGATGCAGGGGTCGTGCCGGCCGTGGATGAGGACCGGCGCATTTTTCATGGTGGAGAGGTCCACCGTCTGCTGGGACCGCGCGATGGAAGGGGTGGGCTTGAGCACCACCTGAAACACAAGCGGCATTCCGTTGGTGATTCCGCCGGTGATTCCGCCGTTGTTGTTGGAGAGGCAGACCACCCTGCCGTCTTCAAACCGCATGGGGTCGTTGGCCTCGCTGCCGCGCCTGCCGGCGAAGCCGAAGCCCAGCCCGAAAGAAACGCCCTTCACCGCCGGGACGGCAAACATCTGCCGGGAGAGCACGCTCTCCACGCAGTCCGGCCCCGGCTCCCCGATTCCGGCGGGCAGCCCCGACACGGCGCACTGAATGACGCCGCCCAGCGAGTCGCCTTCCAGCCGCGCCGCCCGGATCGCCGCCTTCATTTCCTCCCCCGCCGCCGGGTCAAGCACCGGAAAAGCCTCCTTTTGCAGCTCCCGCAGCAGTTCTGGCGGAATGTCCTTCAGGTCGAAGGAGGGGTCCTCCACCGGGCCGATCTGCAGAATGTGCGCGCCGATCTCAACCCCCTTTTCCCGCAGGATCTGCCGCGCGATGCTCCCCGCAAAGACCAGCGGGGCAGTCAGCCGCCCGGAGAAATGCCCGCCGCCGCGGGGATCGTTGAAGCCCCTGTACCGCACGAACCCGGCGTAATCCCCGTGGGAGGGCCGGGCCAGCATGGCGGTTTTCGCGTAGTCCTCCGGCCGGGTGTTCTCATTGCGGATGACGGCGCACAGCGGCGTGCCGGTGGTCCTGCCGCGGTAAACGCCGCTTAGAATCTCCGGAACATCCCCCTCGATGCGGCTGGTGGACAGGCCGTCATTTTTGGCGCGGCGCCGGTCCATCTGCCGGGAAATCTCCTCCATATCCAGCAAAACGCCCGATGGAAGTCCCTCGATCACCACCCCGATGCCCGGGCCGTGGGATTCCCCGAAAATCTGATAATTCACTCGCACTCCTCCGCCTTTCCGCCCAGCCGGGCAAAGTCCTCCCAGAAGCCCGGGTAGGATTTTTTCACGCATTCCGCACCCAGGAGCCGCACCGGACCCCCGCAGATGCAGCTCAATTCCGCCGCCGCCATGGCGATGCGGTGGTCGTTTGCGCAGTCCGCCGTGCCGCCGGAAAGCCGGCCGGTCCCCGCAACTTCCAGGAAGTCCGGGCCCTCCCCGGCCTCCCCGCCCAGCGCGCGGATGAGGTTTGCGGTGGAAGCGATGCGGTCGCTCTCCTTCATCCGCAGGCGGGCGGCATTGCCAAACCGGGTGCGCCCTCTGCGCCCCGCGGCCGCGGCCGCCAGCGCCGGGATGAGGTCCGGGATCTGGGAGGCGTCCACCTCCAGGTCCCCGTCCGCTTCCATCTGCTTTAAGATGGAAAGAACTGCCCGGTCCCCCTGCAAAGAATCCTCCCGCAGCCCCGCAACGGAAATTTTACCGCCCAGGAAATCGGCCCCCAGGAAAAAGGCCGCCTGGGACCAGTCGCCCTCGATTTCCCCGGAAACAGGGCGGTATTTCTGCCCGCCGGGGATGAGAAACCGCCGGCAGGACTGATTTTCAACGGAAATCCCCGCCGTTTTCATGGCCGAAAGGGTCAGGTCCACATAGCCTTTGGATTCCAGCCGGTCGGTGATGGCGATTTCCGAACCGCCGGGGAGGAGGGAGAGTCCGAGCAGCAGCCCCGTCACAAACTGAGAGCTGATTTTCCCGGAAAGGGCGTATTTTCCGGGGGACAGCCGGCCTTTGACGGTCAGCCGGTTCCCGTCCAGCTTCCAGGAAATCCCCTTTTCCGCAAAGATCGAGAAATAGGGGGCTAACGGCCGCTCCATCAGCCGCCCATGGCCCACGAAGGAAATTTCCCGCCCGCCGGAGAGGGCCAGCGCCGGAGGGATCAGAAACCGCAGGGTGGAACCGGACTCCCCGCAGTCAATTTCTCCGCCCGCCGGCAGACCGGGACGAATGGTGACCGCATCTCCGGAAATCTCCGCTTCCGCCCCCAGTGCCTTTAGGCCGTTTAGGGTGGCCGTCATATCTGCCGAGGGGGAAAAGCCGGAAAGGCGGCTTTCCCCATCCGCAAAGGCGGCGCACAGCAAAAGCCGGTGGGCAGCGCTTTTGGAGGCGGGGACCTTCACCGTCCCTTCGAGCCTTGCCGGGGTGATGCGCAAATTCATGACAACTCCTCCGCCCAGGCCGCAAACTCTGCTTTGGGCATCTTTTTCAGAAATGCCTCCCCCGCCTCTTTGCAGAAGACCGCCGTTAGTTCGCCGCCGCTGCCCTTTTTGTCGTAGGCGAGCGTTTCCCTGAGCGCCGCCGGGGAGACCGCCTCCGCCCGGGTGGGCAGTCCGAACCGGGAAAGCAGGCGTTTTGCCCGCTCCGCCGTGCCCGGCGCCGTCAGGCCGTGGGCCTCCCCCATTCTCAGGATGGCGGCCATCCCGCAGGCGACCGCCTCGCCGTGCATGTACCGGCTGTAATTTCCGAGCTTTTCGTAGGCGTGGCCCAGGGTGTGGCCGAAATTCAGGACCATCCGCCCGCCGGTGTCCTGCTCGTCGGCCTCCACCACCCGCCGCTTCTGGCCGCAGCTCCGGTAAATGATTTCCTCCGTCCGGGCGGAAAGTTCCGCACGCCCGGCGCAGCCTTCCAAAAGCTCCAGAAGCGCCCGGTCGCCGATGAAGCCGTACTTGACCACCTCCGCCATGCCGTCAAAGAAGACCCTGTCGGGCAGGGTGTCCAGCGTGTCGGGGTCGATGAGGACGGCCAGCGGCTGGTAGAACGCCCCGGCGAGGTTTTTGCCCTGCTTCAAGTCCACCGCGACCTTGCCCCCCACAGAGGAATCCACCTGGGCAAGCAGGGTCGTCGGGATCTGGACATAGGGCACCCCGCGGAAGAGGGTCGCCGCCGCGAAGCCCGCCATATCTCCGGTGACCCCGCCGCCCAGGGCGACGATGAGCCCGCTCCGGGTCATGGGGAAGGGGTGAGGAGTCAGAAGGCCGTCATAGAGCTGCACGAGGGTGTCCATATTCTTGCTCGGCTCCCCGGCGGGGAAGGAGATGGATTTGACCGAAAAGCCCGCGCCCCGGAGGGAGTCGAGGACCGTTTTGGCGTAGAGGGGGCCGACGTTGCTGTCGGTGACGACGGCTGCCTCCCTGCCGGAAAAGACCTTTTTGACCTCCTCCCCGCAGCGGGAAAGGAGTCCGCGGGAGATGGTGATGTCGTAGCTGCGCCCGCCGGAGAGGGAAACGGTCAGCTTTTTCATAAAGCGGCGCTCCTTTCTCTCACAGGGTCTTGCCGTTCAATTCCACAAAGGGCCGGACGGTCCTGACCAGGCTGTCGAAGGCGGCGGGGGTGATGGACTGCTTGCCGTCGCACAGCGCCTTCTGGGGATTGTTGTGGACCTCGATGATGAGGCCGTCCGCGCCGACGGCCGCCGCAGCCTTGGCCATCGGTTCGACCATCCAGGCGAGGCCGCAGGCGTGGGAGGGGTCGACAATGACCGGCAGGTGGGAGGCCCTTTTGAGCATGGGGATGGCAGAGAGGTCCAGCGTGTTGCGGGTGGCGGTCTCAAAGGTGCGGATGCCCCGCTCGCAGAGGATGACGTTGGGGTTGCCGGAAGCCATGATGTACTCGGCGCTCATCAGAAGCTCCTCGAGGGTGTTGGCCAGGCCGCGCTTTAAGAGGATGGGCTTTTTGACCGACCCGAGCTCCTTGAGCAGCTCGAAGTTCTGCATATTGCGCGCGCCCACCTGGATGACGTCCACCTCCTCGAAGAGGGGCAGGTGGGCGGGGGACATGATCTCGGTGACGATGGGCAGGCCGGTCTCCTCCTTCGCCTTCAAAAGCAGGCGGATCCCCTGGCTGTGGAGGCCCTGGAAGGCGTAGGGGGAGGTGCGGGGCTTGAAGGCGCCGCCGCGCAGAAGGTTCGCGCCGCTCTGTTTGACCGCCTTCGCCACCTCGGTGATCTGCTCCGCGCTCTCCACCGAGCAGGGCCCGGCGATGATCTGGAAGCGGTCCCCGCCGATCCGGACGGGGCCGTTTACCGAAGGCACCTCGATGACGGTGTCGTCCGGATGGAACTTGCGGTTGGCCATTTTGTACGGCTCCTGCACCCGTTTGACCGACTCGACGATCTCGTTGGCGGCGATGTCATCCTCATTGAGACGGGTGGTGTCGCCCACCAGGCCGATGACGTTGGACTGTTCGCCCACGATGGTGTTCGCCTTGATGTTCCCCATGGACTCGATGTCGGCGATGAGCTTTTGCACTTCTTCCGGGTTGGTGTTCTTTTTCAGTACGATAATCATAATTTTGACTCCTTTTTCAGCCTGGCGGACTGCCGGTCCGTTTCGGAAGCGCGCATTTCCGAGACCTTCCGGAAAATCGGCCGCAAAAAAAGCCCGTACCTTCGTTTCCAAAGATACGGGCTGTTTCTCTTACACTATCGGAAAATCACAGCGCGGCAGTATCGGGCAACGAAAGCAGATCATGGGAAATCAGACCGGTGCTAAAGTAATAGCCCCAGCCAAAAAAGCCCATAAATCGACGGGTTGCCAGCTTCGCGGTCATCGCTGTTCCTTCCTTTCCGAATTTTTCTTCATTGTACCGCAGTTTTCCAGAATTGTCAAGAGGAAATTTTCAGAAAACCTGTAAATTGTTTGCAAAGGCGGCGGGCAGGTCCTCCCCGCCCGCGGTCCCCAACGGATCACACCTGCTGCTGCGGCACGCCGGAGGCGTCGTGATGGCGGATCTGAGCGCGTTTGATCTTGCCGCCCAGCGTCTTGGGCAGCTCGTCCACAAATTCCACGATGCGGGGATACTTGTAGGGAGCCGTCACCCGTTTGACGTGGTTTTGCAGCTCCTTTTTGAGCTCGTCGGAGGGGCGGTAGCCAGCCGCGAGCACGATGGTGGCCTTGACCACCTGTCCGCGGATGGGGTCGGGGGCGGCGGTGATGGCGCACTCGACGACGGCCGGGTGCTCGAGCAGCGCGCTCTCGACCTCAAACGGCCCGATGCGGTAGCCGGAGCACTTGATGACGTCGTCGTTGCGGCCGACGAACCAGTAGTAGCCGTTGGAATCCCGCCAGGCGACGTCGCCGGTGTCGTAGCAGGCGCCGCCCAGCTTTTCCCGGGTCATCTCCTCATTATGGAAATAGCCGGTGAAAAGGCCGGTGGGCGGGTTGTGGGCAACGTCCATCACCGCGATGGTGCCCTCTTCGCCGTCGGGACAGGGGTCGCCGTTCTCGTCAATGAGCTGGATGTCGTAGAGGGGGGAGGGCTTGCCGGTGGAGCCGGGGATGGGGTCGAACCACTGGAAGTTGGCCAGCATGACCGAGGATTCGCTCTGCCCGAAGCCCTCGCAGAGCTTTAAGCCGGTCAGCTCGTACCATTTGCGGAAGACCTCGGGGTTTAACGGCT
>CALXIG010000072.1 GCA_944388305.1 uncultured Clostridia bacterium | reverse complement strand
CTATGAAACGGATTGCCCCGTCCTTTACCTCAAACCGAATGGACGGGTCAACCTCCAGTCCAAAGACGCCGTCCTCGTCCAGCGGGTAAAATTCTACCCGCCCGCCGCAGACGATTTTCGCGCGGCTGCCGCGCGGGGCCGTCACTTGCAGCAGCGCCCAGATCAGAGCGGCCGCCGTCACCGCCGCGATGGCGGTCCACCAGAGCAGCGCCCGCCGGTTTTTCCGCATCCACTCTCTCAAGGCGCCGCTCCTTCCCCGTCTCCGGCGGCTGTAAAGACGCCGTCCAGTGACAGCGAGACGTAAAGCGCACCCGACGAATCCGCAGCGGCGACGCCATACTCCGCCTCGAGGTGGGGGGCAAGTCCGGCCGTTCCGCCGACATAGATGATGTCCGCCAGATAGTCCGCGTAAACCGGGTCCTCCGCGAAAACCGTTACCGAGGTGAGGTCCGTCTCCGCCATTTTCCCGGTCCGCGGGTCAAGAACCGGTTCGTTCCGGGTCGCGGCGATCATTTTTTCTCCGGTAAAGGTGCCGAGCACCGTTCCGTCCCCGTCCCGGATCTCCGCGGTCAGCGGCACACCTTCTTCCAGCTGCCCGTACAGAAGCTGCATTCCACCGAAGGACGCCTGTGCACCCTGAAGGTTCTCTTCCTCATAGACGGCCATCAGCTGCTCCGCAGCGCAGCCCCACAAAATGCCGGAAAGGTCCACTGCTGCCCCCGGGCGGGGCAGCAGGATGCTTCGTTCGTCGGGATTGAGCACCGCCGTTTCCCATCCGACCAGGCTCAGCGCGCTGCCGATCTGGTCAGCGGCCGGCTCGCCTTCCGCCCAGAGCTTCCGCAGCGGCGCCGCCGTCACGTCGAACAGCCCGCCGGATTCCTCCGACAGCGCAAAGCCCCGCTGGAGCAGCGCAAACTCCTCCTCACCGAGCACCGTCGCCTTCAGGCCCGCGTCGGCGGCAATCTGTCCCGCCGCCGAATCCGCGCACTCCGGGGACCACTGGCGCTCCAGCTCCTGCAGGATGGCGGAGGCCCGCTGAATCGCGGCTTCCGCGTTTTCTCCGGCCGCTTTCTGGACGGCCTTCTCCCCCATCACGGTGCATTCTCCTGTATAAATCACCTGCGTCGCCGGGGCACTCGACGCAGCCTCCCGTTCGTCTTCCCGCCGCTGTACCATCAGCCAAAGCAGCACAGCGGCAGCTGCCAACAGCACAGCCAGCAGCACAATTCGCAGCTGTTTGATTCTCCATCCCTCCAAATGTTACAAAATTCACAAAGTTTTTCTCAAATAACTGGTCCTATTTATTAGAATAGTTGTTTTGCCTGTAAATGTCAAGCCTTTCAGAAAAAATCAACCGAAGCAACAAAAATCCCCCTCAAAAGAGGGGGATTTCGCCGGTTTTCAGGCCGGATTTGCGCTTAACGCTTATTTGTCTCTGCGCTTCTTGAAGGTCACAACCGCGACCGCCGCGGCGCCTGCGAGCAACGCGACGCTGCCGGCAATCTTGCGGCCGGTCTGAGGAGCATCAACCTTCGGGACGTTCTCGTCGCCGATCACATCGGAAGGATCGCCGGAGGTTGCATCGCCGGGGTTGCCGGGGGTGGCGTCGCCGGGGTTGGTTCCCTCGCCGGTGCCGGGAGAGAGCGGAGTGTCATCGTCGTCGATGGTGGTGTCATCGTCGTCTCTGTCAGAATTGCCTCTGACAGGCGGGATGTAGGGGTAACGGGAGCCGCTCTCGGAATCATCATCGTCAGAGTCATCCGGCTCTTCGGCCTCGACAGGACGAATCTCGACCCAAACCCAATCATCGTTGATCTGGAGGTCGCCGATCCAGACAAGCTCGTAGCCCTTCGGAACCTGATCTTCGAACGCGCTGGTGTTGACGTAGGTCGCGTCTTTGTCGACCACAACCGCGCCCTCTTTGACCTGCTTGTTGTTCTCGATATCCCAGAAGTTCAGGCCAACGGTTCTGGTGCCCTCAACGGGACGAACTTCGACCCAAACCCAGCCGTCCATGATCTGGAGGTCGCCGACCCAGACCAGCTCATAGCCTTCGGGAATATCGGTGAAAGTGCTGGTGTTGACATAAGTCGCGTCTTCATCGACCACGACAGAGCCTTCCTTGACCTGTTTGTTGTTGACAACATCCCAGTAATTCAGGCCGACAGTTCTGGTGCCCTCAGCGGGTTTCACTTCGACGTAGATCCAGCCATCGTTGATCTGATAATCGCCAATGTAGCCGGTCAGTTCATAGCCGTCAGGAACATCCAGCTGGCTCATGTTGACGTTGTTGGCATCAATTGCAACCGTAACAGTGCCTTCGCTTACCTGCACATTGTTTTCAACATCCCAGTAGTTGACACCAACGGTCTTAGTAGTAGCAATCGGACGGACTTCAACGAAGATCCAGCCATCGTTGATCTGATAATCGCCGATATAGCCGGTCAGTTCATAGCCGTCAGGAACATCCAGCTGGCTCATGTTGACGTTGTTGGCGTCAGCAGCAACGGTAACTTTGCCTTCCATAACCTGCTCGTTGTTCTCAACATCCCAGTAGTTGACGCCGATCTCCTTGGTGTCGGCAACGGGACGGACTTCAACGAAGATCCAGCCGTCGTTGATCGCGACATCACCGACATTAACCAGCTCGTAGCCCTCAGGAATGTCCGTCAGGGCGCTGGTGTTGACGTTGTTGGCGTCAGCAGCAACGGTAACTTTGCCTTCCATAACCTGCTCGTTGTTCTCAACATCCCAGTAGTTGACGCCAATTTCCTTGGTGGTGGCAACAGGGCGGACATCAACAAAGATCCAGCCACCGTTGATCTCGATATCGCCAGTGGTAGCCAGCTCGTAGCCCTCAGGAATGTCCGTCAGGGCGCTGGTGTTGACTTTGTTGGCGTCAGCAGCAACGGTAACCTTGCCTTCGCCAGCCTGCTTGTTGTTCTCAATATCCCAGTAGTTGACGCCGATTTCCTTGGTCTCAGGCTCGACAGGCTCTTCGCCCTCGATTTCCAGCTTAATGTAGAGGACGTTCTGCTCGCCTTCTTCGGCAACATAAATATCCTGCACATATTCAGGGCCGCATTCCTTAATGCTGATTATGCCAACAAGAGTAGTCGTAATATTGTACGTGCCGAAATAATTTTTAAAGTTTTCGACCGTCAAGTCCTCAGGAATCTTGGAGGTGCTGCTTGTGCTGAACACTGCTCCGCCCGCCATACCGTTGCTCGTCAGAACGAATTTATCGTCATCATCAGCGGCATAGGCGAAAATATTAATCCATCCCTTGGTAATATCAGTGGAAAGATCGGCCAGCAAATTCTCGCCCACAGTGATGACCACTTTATTGATAGTTTCGGCTTCTACCACAGGAGGAGTCTCGACCTTCTTGTACTTCACGATAATCGTAGTGCCATTGGTGCCTCCCCCGAGAACTTCATAACCTTCGATAGACTTGACATACTCATCGTAATGCTCATCAGCCCATGCATCCAGGTCGGTTTCGGCGGGAACTTCAAAGGTCATGGAGTCGACGCCTTCAATGGGATTCTGCTCTTCGTCCACATACTGGACGGTAACCGTCACAGTTGCAGGCTCTTCTTCCTCGACTTTTTCGAAGACAACACGGATGCCATCAATTGCGAATTCATCCCACCAGCTCAGCGAGTACTCCTGAGGCCAGTTGACTTCCACCCAATCGGAATCATAGAACTTGCTGACTTCCCAGTGGTCAAACTCCCATCCGTCATACGGAAGGGCCTCGACAGTGGTTTCGCCGAGAAAGTCCCAAATGTTAAGACCTTCGCTGTCACCTGCTTCGATAATCTCATAATCATCGCCGAACAGGTCACTGTTTGAAACTTTCAAGTCGCCGCCTTCGGACGCCTCGAAATAGAACCAGGTAGCCGCATAGGGCGTAATTTCAGGTTCCTCCGCGCTTGCCGTCATCCCCGTCCAGGGGACAACTGCTGAGATTGCCATCATGGCCGACAGGGCCAATCCGAGCACCTTCTTCAGTTTCATAGTTTGATACCTCCAACATTTTAAATTTTCCGCTTCTGCGGATGTTACATCTTTAGTATAGCACACGCCGGTCACACGTCGGTCACAAAATGGCCTTTTTTTTGGAAAATTTTCGCGTTTTTTCCCAAAAAACGCATTTTCAGCGGTTTACACAAATTCCCGCACGAATATTCGGCACTGTTTTTTCGCCGCCGGTGCGACAGTTGGAGGTCTTTTGCGCACTATATTCTATCAGAGGAAATATTTTCCGCCCAGACCAAAACCCCCGCCCCGGCGCGCGCCGGAACGGGGGTCGTTTTTTTATCGGTTTACAGCATGGACTTGTAGAGGGCCTCGATATCCTCGAGGGTGGGGTCTTTGGGGTTGCCGGGGCGGCAGGCGTCGTCCATCGCGGACTGGGCGAGGAAGGGGATGTCCTCCTCCTTCACGCCGACGGCAGTGAGGTTCTCGGGGATGCCGACGTCTCTGGAGAGCTGCTTGACCGCATCGACGGCGGCCTTGCGGTACTCTTCCTGCGTCATGGAATCCACGCCCTCGACGCCCATGGCGCGGGCGATTTCGCGGTACTTTTCTCCGGTCGCTTCGGCGTTATACTCCATGACGGTGGGGAGGATGATGGCGTTGGCGACGCCGTGGGGGGTGTCGTAGACGGCGCCGAGGGGGTGGGCCATCGAGTGGACGATGCCGAGGCCGACGTTGGAGAAGCCCATTCCGGCGATATACTGGCCGAGCGCCATGCCCTCGCGGCCCTCGGGGGTGCCGGCGACGGCGCCGCGCAGGGATTTCGCGATGATTTCAATGGCCTTGAGGTGCATCATGTCGGTCATTTCCCACGCGCCCTTGGTGATATAGCCCTCGATGGCGTGGGTGAGGGCGTCCATGCCGGTGGCGGCGGTGAGGCCCCTGGGCATGGAGGACATCATGTCCGCGTCGATGAAGGCGACGACGGGGATGTCGTGCGGGTCGACGCAGACGAACTTGCGGTTCTTCTCGGTGTCGGTGATGACGTAGTTGATGGTGACCTCAGCGGCGGTGCCGGCGGTGGTGGGGACGGCGAACATGGGGACGGACTTGTTGGGGGTCGCGACCGCGCCCTCGAGGGAGACGACGTCGGCGTATTCGGGGTTGGCGGTGATGATGCCGATGCCCTTGGCGGTATCCATGGCGGAACCGCCGCCGATGGCGATGAGGTAATCCGCTCCGGCGGCCTTGAAGGCGGCGACGCCGTTCTGGACGTTTTTAATGGTGGGGTTGGCCTTGACGTCGCTGTAGATCTCATAGGCCATGCCGTTCTGATCGAGCAGGGAGGTGACCTTGGTCGAGACGCCGAACTTGATGAGGTCGGGGTCGGTGACGACAAGGGCTTTCCGGAAGCGGCGGGCCCCGGCCTCGTCCACGATGGCGGAGATGCACCCGGCGCCGAAATAGGAAGTTTCATTCAGAATCATTCTGTTCATTTGCCAACATTCCTTTCCAAACTTTGGTTTTAAAATCGGGATCTGTTCTCATTATACAGCGGAACCCGCCGCTTTTCAAGGGAATTTACAGAAGTTTTCCGCTTTTGGGGCAAAAACTTCACAACCTTCACGCATAGAGGAATTTCTCGGGGAGAGTCACGCGGAAGTCCACCGCGAGGTCGCGGAAGTTCTGCGCGGAGATGGTCTGCCGCTTGCCGCCCATCGAAAGGACCTTGACGAGGATCTCGGCGGATTTCTCCACCGTGTCCATCAGGCCGAAGGTTTCGTCAAAATCCGCGCCGGAGCAGAAGATGCCGTGGTGCGCCCAGATGGCGACGTTGTACTGCTTCATCAGCTCCGCGGTTGCCAGCGCGATGTCCCGCCCGCCGGGGACCATCCATGGCACGACGCCGACTCCCTCGGGGAAGACGACCGGGCACTCGGTGGCCATCTCCCACAGCTCGCGGGTGAAGACCTCGTCCTTCAAAGGCAGCACGAAGGTCAGGGCGATGACGTTGGTGGTGTGGGCGTGGAGGATGACCCGGTGCTTTCCGCCGGTCAGTTCCTTTTTAATGGAATGGTTCATCAGATGGGTAGGCAGCTCGCTGGTGGGGCGGCCACCCTCGGTGAGGCCCCAGACGATGCGGAATTTCGTGCCTGTCCCGTCCACCTCCACGATGCAGATGTTGGCGGCGGGGTCCAGGATGACGTTGCGCATATACTTGCCGGATCCGGTGACGAGGAAGTGCTCCCCGGCGAGATTCGGCACCTCCACGCCGATGTCCTGCCAGTCGCGGTCATAGCCGAACGCGGGCCGGACCGCCTCCACCTCCTCCGGTTTCATGCGGTAGGAATAGTTGCCGCCGTTTCTCTCGTGCCAGCCCTTGCGGAAGGCGTCGTCGGTCAGACGGATAAAGCCTTCCATAAATTTTTCCTTGCAGATGTCCATGATAGCATGATTCCTCTTTCTTTTTGATTTTGGACGCGCGCTCAGCGGTTTGCGAGGACGTCCTTCTCGTACTGCCGGACCTCAGGAAGCCAGTTTTCCCGCACCGGAACGCCCATGCGGGCGCAGTACTCGTCCCACACCGCCGCGAAGGGGTAGGTCTTGAGTTCCTCCTGCATGGCGAGCATGGAGGTGAAGTCGGCCGCATCCTGACAGGCTTTGAGCCGGGCGTGCGGGGTGAGCAGGGCGGCGAGCAGGGCCTTTTCCATATTGCGCATTCCGATGACCCAGGCGGCGACCCGGTTGATGCTGGCGTCAAAGTAGTCCAGTCCGATAAAGACCCGGTCCAGCGCGCCGCAGCGGACGATCTCGGAAGCAATTTCGCGGAGCTCGTCGTCAAAACGGACCACATGGTCGGAGTCCCAGCGCATGGGGCGGGTGACATGCAGCGCCATCTTTTCCGAGAAGAGCAGCATCGCGGGGATCTTGTCGGAAACCATCTCGGTGGGGTGGTAGTGGCCGTTGTCCAGAAGGCAGAGCAGGCCGTTTTTGGCGGCATAGTTCATGTAAAATTCATGGGAACCGACGGTGTACGCCTCCAGTCCGAGGCCGAAGACTTTGGATTCAACCGAGTCGTAGAGGACGGTGCCGTCGAGCTTCTCGGAGAAGATCTCGTCGAGGGATTCCTTCAGGCGCATCCGCGGCCCTAACCGGTCGGCGGGAACTTCCTTATATCCGTCGGGGATCCAGATGTTGTCGAGAGCGGGCTGGCCGAGCGCCTTGCCGAAACTCTCGGCAATTCTCCGGCAGCACTTTGTGTGATCGATCCAATACTGCCGCTTCACCGGGTCCGGGCTGGAGAGGGTGAGGCTGTCGGCCGCCATGGGATGAGAAAAGAAGGTTGGGTTAAAATCCAGTCCCAGTCCGCGGTCCTTTGCGTAATCCACCCACGCTTGAAAATCGGCGGAAGTGAGGGCGTTGCGCTCCACGTTGTGGTCGGTCACCGCATAGCTCGCGTGGAGGTTCACCTTGTGCCTGCCGGGGATGAGCCTGAACGCTGCGTCGAGGTCGGAGGTGAGCTCCTCAAAATTGCGGGCGCGGCCGGGATAATCACCGGTCGCCGCAATGCCGCCGGACAGGGCGCCGCCGCCCTCAAAGCCGTTGACATCGTCGCCCTGCCAGCAGTGCATCGAAATTTTCACACCGGACAGCCTGCGGATGGCCTCTTCGGTGTCCACGCCGATGCCTGCGTAAAGTTCCTTTGCGTTCTCATAGGTGTTCATCTGTATCATCCTTTCAAATCCCCGAAATCCGGGGCAAAATGCGCATTTCAGCCAATCTGTCTGACCGCAAAGGAGGCGGCGACCGCCTTCCGCGCCTCTTCCGCGGAGCTGTACTGCCCGGCGGCGATCATCTGGGCGAGGATGTTGCCGAGCGCCGTCGCCTCGGACGGCCCGGCATAGACCGTCTTACCGGTGTATTCGGCGGTGAGCTCGTTTAAGTACCAGTCCTTGCTGCCGCCGCCGACGATGTGGATGCAGGGAATCCGGATGCCGACGACCTCCTCCATCTCGCGGACCGCCTTGCGGTAGCCCTCGGCGAGGCTTCTGTAGATGCAGGCCATCAGCTCCTCGTTGGAGGCGGGGACCTGCTGTCCGGTGCGGGCACAGTAATCCCGAACTTCGGCGATCATGCTTTTGGGCGCCAGGAAGCACTCGTCGGACACATCGACCCGGGAGGGGAAATCTCCCGCCGCGATGGCGAGAGCGCAGAGATCATCGAAGCTGTACTGCGTCCCGGCAGCCTTGAATTCCCGCCGGACCGACTGAATCATCCAGAGGCCCATGATATTTTTGAGGTAGCGGAACCGGTAACCGTAACCGCCCTCGTTGGTGAAGTTGAGGCGGCAGCTCTGCTCCGAGCAGTCCGGCTCGTCTCGCTCCACCCCGATGAGGGACCAGGTGCCGGAGCTGATGTACATCGCGTTTTTGTCCGCCATCGGGACGGCCAGCACCGCCGAGGCGGTGTCGTGGGTGCCGGGGAGGACGACGGTGCAGCGGTAGCCCACCTGCGCCGCGATCTCCGGTAGCAGCTCTCCGACAGCGGTGCCCGGCAGGGAAAGCTCCCCGAAAATTTCGTCCGGAATGCCGAGCATCCGCATCAGCTCCCGGTCCCAGTCCTTGGCCGCCGCGTTGACGAGCTGGGTCGTCGTCGCGAGGGTGTACTCATTTTTCCCCACTCCGGTGAGGAGGTAGTGGAAATACTCCGGCGTCATCAGAAAGCGCCGCGCCGCGGCGAGCTGTTCGGGGTGTTCCTTTTTGACCGCCATCAGCTGGTAGATGGTGTTGAAGCTCTGCTTCTGGATGCCGGTGCGGGCGTAAAGCGCCTCCGGCGTGAGGATTTTCGAAACCACCGCGTCCATCCCAGCGGTGCGGCTGTCGCGGTAGGCGACGGTGTCGCCCAGGACCTTTCCTTCCCCGTCGAGCAGGACAAAGTCGACGCCCCAGGTGTCGATGCCCATTGTCGCGGGGATTTTGCCCAGCTCCGCGCATTTTTTCATGCCGGTCAAAATTTCGGCGAACAGCCGGTCAAAATCCCAGCAGAGGTGGCCGTTTTTCTCAATCAGCCCGTTTTCAAAGCGGTAGACCTCCTCGAGCACGATCTTTCCGTCCTGCACCGATCCCAAAATATGCCGTCCGCTCGAAGCGCCGATGTCGACGGCCAGCGCATAGCGAATTTCCATAACATACTCCTTTCCCACATAGGATTTTGGATACTTTGCCTTTATTATACTCCATTCCGGCCGAATTGAAAAGGTCTGATTTTGGGATTTTTACCAACCGCATTTGCAAAATCCGCAAAAAGCGGTTGCGGACCGGGGCGAATTGTGTTAAAATCGAGACAGAACCCATGGAAAACCGGAAAGGATGATCCTGATGCCCATTCATTACTATGAACAAACCCAGACCTTCCGCATCGATGCCGGCAAGACAAGCTATGCCTTCCGCGTCGGTCCGCGCGGTGTCCTGCTCCACCTGTACTTCGGCCCGCACATCCCGGATGAGGATCTCTCCGGGCTGGAGTTTTCGCTGGGGCTTGCCTCCTTCAGCCCCAACCCGCCCGGCATGGCCGGCAGCCGCTTCTCCCTCGACAGCGCCCTCCAGGAGTATCCGGTCAACGGCACCGGCGACTACCGCCTGGCGGCCCTCTCCATCCGCGGGCAGAACGGTTCCTCCGCGACCAGCCTGCGCTACCGCTCCCACGAGATCCGGGACGGCAAGTACGCGCTGGACGGGATGCCCGCCGTCTATGCGGGGGACGCCGCAGCGCAGACCCTCGATGTCACGGTGGAGGATCCCCTCACCGGCGCGGAGGTCCACCTGCTCTACGGCGTAATCGAGGGCTTTGACGCGATTACCCGCGCCGCTGTTATCCGCAATGCGGGAGATGCCCCCTTCGTCATCGAAAAGGCCGCCTCCGCCGCCCTCGACCTCCCCCGGATGGATTTCGACCTTATCCATCTCTACGGCCAGTGGGCGCAGGAGCGCCAGCTCTCCCGCGCGCCGCTCACCCACGACATCCGCACCATCGCGAGCAAGCGGGGCGCCTCCTCCCACTATCACAATACATTCGCCGCCCTGGCGGAGCGGTCTGCCGATGAAACTCACGGCGGCGCCTACGGAATGAGCCTCGTCTACAGCGGCAATTTCGCCATTGAGACCGAGTGCGACGCCTACGGCGCGACCCGCGCTGTCCTGGGCATTAACCCGGTCGATTTTGCCTGGACGCTCGCCCCCGGCGAACAGTTTGCGGCCCCGGAGGCCGTCCTTGTCTGCTCCGGCGAGGGGCTGGGCGGAATGTCCCGCACCTTCCACAGGCTCTACCGCCGCCACCTCTGCCGCGGGGAGTGGAAGGAAAAGATCCGCCCCATCCTCGTCAACAACTGGGAGGCCACCTATTTCGATTTTGACGAGGAAAAGCTCCTCGCCATTGCAAAGGACGCCGCCGCGCTCGGCATCGAGATGCTGGTCATGGACGACGGCTGGTTCGGCCGCCGAAACGACGACAAGCGCTCGCTCGGCGACTGGTTTGTCAACGAGGAGAAGCTGAAAGGCGGCCTGAAGCCGCTGGTCGACAAGGTCAACGCGCTGGGGCTTCAGTTCGGCATCTGGTTTGAGCCGGAGATGATCTCTCCTGACTCCGACCTCTGCCGCGCCCACCCCGACTGGGTGCTCTGTGCGCCGGGGCGGGAGCCCTCCATCGCCCGGAACCAGTACGTGCTGGATATGACCCGGCAGGACGTCCGGGACTATCTCTTTGAGACGATCTCCGGCGTCCTTCGCTCGGCGAACATCGCCTATGTCAAATGGGATTTCAACCGCAACCTGACCGAGGCCGCCTCCCCTGCCCTCCCGCCGGAGCGCCGCGGAGAGACCTTCCACCGCTACGTGCTGGGGCTTTACGACCTGCTCGAACGGCTGACCGCGGCCTTCCCGCATATTCTGTTCGAGGGCTGCTCGGGCGGCGGCGGACGGTTTGACCCGGCCATGCTCTATTACTCTCCCCAGATCTGGACAAGCGACGACACCGACGCCATCGAGCGCTGCCGCATCCAGTACGGCACAAGTTTTGTCTATCCGCCCTCCTCCATCAGCGCCCACGTCTCAGCCGTCCCCAATCATCAGACCGGCCGGGTCACCGATTTTGCCACCCGCGGCAACGTCGCGATGGCCGGGGCCTTTGGCTATGAGCTCGACCTCACAAAGCTCACCGCCGGGGAAAAAGAGCTTGTAAAACAGCAGGTTGCCCAGTACCACGCCTATGCCCCGCTGGTGCAGGACGGCGATTTCTACCGGCTCATCAACCCCTTCGAGGACGAAAACCGCTGCGCCTGGATGAGCGTCTCACCGGATCGTTCGGAGGCTCTCGCAACCTTCATTGTCCCGAAGACCCGGGTCAACTTCACGAGCTGTCTCCGCCTCGCCGGGCTTGACCCCGACCGCTTCTATAAAGACAGCCTGACCGGCTCCGTCCGCTCCGGCAGCCTGCTCATGAACGCCGGCATCAATCTCTCACGCGCCTGGAAAGACGGCGAGAGCGTCCTCATCCACCTGAAAGCGGTCCGGTAAATCCACAAGGAGGACAGATATAATGGCAGCATCCAAACCCATTTTCATCGGCATCGCCGGCGGCTCCTGCTCCGGCAAAACCACCTTCTGCGCCGCGCTGGAGGAGGCGCTCTCCGCTCTCTCCCCCCGCGTTTTTCACATGGACGGCTACTTTCTCCCGGTGGAGGAGCGTCCCCTCATCACCGGCTTTGTCAACGGCAAAGAGTACTCGGACCACAATGCCCCCGAATCCTTCCGCCTCGACCTGCTCCACCGGGACCTGGAGGAGGCCGCGCAGAGCGGCTGTGCCGTGGTCATCGTCGAGGGCCTGCTCGCCCTCTGGGACGAGGAAATTTACCGAAAGCTCGACTTCAAGCTCTACGTCGACTGCCCGGACGAGGAGCGCCTCGCCCGCCGCATCAAACGGCACCTGAGCTGGGGACAGGACTTCGAGGAGATCACCGACCGCTACTTAAACGCCGTCCGGCCGCGCTTTGCCCAGTTTGTCGAGCCCTGCAAGTGGCGGGCCGACCTGATTTTGAACGGCAGCTTCCCCTCCGAACGCTCCCTTTCGATGATTGCGGCCCAGGTCCTGTCCTGGGCGGAAAAGAAAGGAGAATGACCATGAAAAATCTTGCGTCCCACCCCGCCAACATCGGCCGCGACTACCGGTTTGACGGCTTTATCTCGGAGCAGGTGCTCCGCAATTACCTCTCCCGCTCGATGGTCCTCTCGCTCTTCGACAGCGGCAGCGAATACGGCATTCCGCCGGAAAAGCTCGCCGGCGAGGCGGTCCGCCTCATCACCGAAAGCGGCGCCAAATACATCGCACGCGCCGCCTGCGCCTGGATCCCCTCCGGAAAGGAGATCCCCCGCTGGGAGGAAATGCGCGCCCTCGCCGGAAAGCTGCACGCGGCCGATCCCGACCTCGTGCTGGAAGCCTGCATCTTTGAGACCGCCTACCGCTCCTTCGAGGATTTCGCCATCCCCGCCCACGTCTTCGAGGCGTTCGGCCTGCCGGCGGAGGAGCGGCACTTCCGCTACGAGGACATGCTCTTCCCCGACGGGCGGTATGTCGACCACTGGGAGAAGGGCGGCAGCGTGCCGGATATGACCCGGCTCGAGACCCAGCTCTTTTTCTACTTCCGCGGCTGCCTCTATATCGATATGGGCTTTGAGGCGCTCCACTGCGGCCAGGTGCTGCTTATGGGCGAGACGGACGAAAACCACGCCTGCTGGACAAAGGTCATGAACCTGCTGCGCGCCTATGCCCGCACCCACGCCCGTCGGCATTTTGTCATGCTCAACGCCCACACCCACGGGATGATCGGGACCGACGGCAGGCTCCTCTTCGACTTCCACGCCTACCCCGTCCGGCCGGTCGCCTTCGCGGAGGACCCGCCCCACGCCGCCACCGAGCACAATCCCCAGCGCTGCCGCCTCATCAGCGGGTGGGGCAACTCCATCTACAACCGCAGCATGGGAGGGCTGACCCACAGCGGCTGGAGCTGCGAACATCTCCCCTATTTTGTCGAGATCGACAACTACGGCTGCCAGCCGCCGGAACTTCTTAACACCCAGGTCGACTACTACCCCTGGGGCTACGACGAGGTGAGCTGGTTTGCAAACCAGCCCAAATGGTACCGCAAGCAGTGGATTGCCTACGCCTGGCAGTGGCTCAGGGACAACGACCCCGACGGCTACCTCGAGCTGCTGGGCGGCCGCACCGCCCGGTTTTATGACCCCCAAAAACCCGATCTTCTCACCTGCGGCACCTTTTACTATGTAAACGGGCCGGAATTTCAGGATTTCGACATCCTGGCGGAGACCTGGGCAAACGACAACAGCCAAAAATAAACAAAACCGGGGCGGAATGCGATCCGCTCCGGTTTTTCCGGTAAAAGTTCAGAAAATCAGGTTCTGCATCCGGTCACAGTAGTACTGGACGTTTTCGAATTTCGCGTCCGGGGCGATGCGGTGGTCTGGACAGGGAATGTATCCGCCCAGCTCGATGAGGGGGCGCAGCCGCTCGATCTCGGCGTCGACCGCCTTGTAGTCGCGGGCGAAGACCGTCTTGTTCATGCCGCCGACGCCGCGGAGCTCCCGGCCGTACTGCTCCCGCCAGGGTGCGATGCTCGCGTTCCAGGTGCCGACCTCAATGGGAAACATGGTATTGACCCCGTTCTCAATCCAGGTGGGGATGAGCCGGTCGATCCAGCCGTCGCAGTCCAGCGAGACGATGTCGATGCCGTAGCTGTTGAGCAGCGAGGTGATCTTTTTGTAATGAGGGCCGACATACTCGTCGAACATGGACGGAATGACGAGCGGTCCGTTTTTGAAGCAGATGTCCTCCCAGAAATGGCCGTAGTCAAATTTGGCGCCGGTTTCCAGCATCGCCTTGACGCACTGGTAGCAGAGTCCGTCCATCGTGTCGATGATCTCAACGTAGAGCTCCATGTCGTCAGCCATGAGATAGCTCAGCTGCTCGACGCCCAGCAGGTCGCGCATCCGGCCCATCAGGGAGCCGCAGTGAATGCCGACGGGAATGTCGCGGTTCCTGTCGTCCCTGAGCCGGTCAAGTGCCTCCAGATTGAGCCGCTCCATGCTGAACTGAAGCCGGGGAAGATACTCTTCCTCCCAGGCCCTGCGGCCGGTCAGCGAGGTGCCGATCTCGGCGGGGATGGAGACGACGCCGGGTTTGACCAGGGTGATGAGGCCGTGGCCGTCCCGGATAATCTCACTGCCATCGGTGCGGGTTTCCAGAATCCTGCGCTCAAATGCCGGAAACAGGTCGGAGGCCGCCCCCACGCAGGAACTCCAGTTGAAATCGAAACCCAGCTTCTTCATAATCGCGCGGTCGCCCCTTCCGTTGTCGCCGAAACGGGCGTAATCGTCGGCCTCCTCCTGCGTGATGTGCCCTTCATCCGCCCACTTTTGCGCCGTCTCCCGCCAATATCCGAAGGAGACAACCGGGAGATGATCAAAATTCTCATAGTGCAGGATCGCCGCCACATTTTCACGAAATGTCATATTCCAAACCGCCTTTCCAAAAAAACTTGCAAATTCCGCTTGCCGATAGTACAATCATAACAGGAATTCTTCCGTTTATCCAGCGCAGATCCTGCGGAAAAATTCCGGATTCCTGCTATTTTCAGGGAGGTATTTTTCATGCGGTTAAACTGCGAGATGGGTGACCAGAGCCGGCACCGGATCGGGCTGTACACCAGCCTGGAGTCGGCCGGAATGCTCCCCTTCCGCCTGCTGCGGTACGGGGAATTCGACAGTGACAGCCGGTACTACACCGAGCGCGATGGCTACCGCAGCTGCCTGTTCCTCGCCACCATTTCCGGCTGCGGGGAACTGCGCTACGGCGGGCAGGAGGCCCTGCTGACGCCGGGGCGGGCGGCGGTGATTGATTGCAGCCGCTACCAGTATTACGCGACCCGCGGGGAGGAGCGCTGGAAGTTCGTCTGGTTTCACTTCGTCGGAACGGCGGCCGACGCCTTTGTTCAGATGATTAACGGCGCCGGGCTGCGGGTGATGGAGTGGGAGCGCTGGCGGGCGGAGGAGTTGTTCGGCGAACTGCACACCCTTACCGCCGCGCCGGGACGGCAGACGGATTTTCTGGTGTCACTCTGGATTCATCAGCTTCTGAGCGAGCTTGCCCAGTCGACAGAAGGCACAACGGCCGCCCGCTATCAGGAGGAGATGCGCCGGGCTGCCGCCTACCTGCGGGAAAATCTCGGCAGACCGCTGCGGGTCGGCGACCTCGCCCGGCAGAGCGGCCTGAGCGAGTACCACTTTCTGCGGGTGTTCAAGAGCGTCATCGGCCAGCCGCCCTACGAGTACCTGACCCTGCTGCGGGTCAACCGCGCCAAGCAGCTGCTCGCCTTCACCCCCCTGAGCGTCGCTGAAATTGCCGAGCAGGTCGGCTACGCGGACTCCCGGGGGCTGATCGAGCATTTCAAGCGGCACACCGGCCTCACCCCCTCCCGCTTCCGCCGCATTGCCCAGAGCAGCGAGGGAATGCCCTGACCGGACGGGAAAAATTCACAAAAAACCGGCGCGCAGCCTTGTCGATCTCTCCATGAAACCGGCGAAAAACACTTTATGAAAACCGCAAAATCGTGTATAATAGGAGAAGAGGCCGCGGTGTGCGGACTTTTTCACGAAATCGTTTTTTCCCCCAAGAAAGGAAGATCTTTTTTGAACAACCAGATTGTCATCGTTCTGGACTTCGGCGGCCAGTACAACCAGCTCATCGCCCGGCGGGTCCGGGAGTGCGGCGTCTACTGCGAAGTTGTGCCCTACACGGCGCCCCTCTCCGAAATCCGGGCAAAAAACCCCATCGGCATCATTTTCACCGGCGGCCCGGACAGTGTGTACCTGCCCGATTCCCCCAAGGTGGACCCGGAAATTTTCACCTGGGGTGTGCCGGTGCTGGGCATCTGCTACGGCTGCCAGCTCATGGCCCAGACGCTGGGCGGCAGGGTGACGGCTGCGCAGGAGGACACCGCCCGGGAATACGGCAAGACCCTCACCTACTTCAATACCTCCTGCAAGCTGTTTCAGGGGCTGCCGGAACAGAGCATCACCTGGATGAGCCATGGCGACTACATGGCCGCCATTCCGGCGGGCTTTACACTGGAGGCGCACTCCGACGCATGTCCAAACGTGGCCATCGCCGACGAAAGCCGCAGCTTCTACGGCGTCCAGTTCCACCCGGAGGTCAACCACACTGAAAACGGCTCCAAAATGATCCGCAATTTTCTTTTTGAGGTCTGCGGCGCCAAAGGCGACTGGACGATGGGCGATTTCTGCAAGAGCACCGTCGCGAGGCTGCGGGAGGAGATTGGACCCAGGGGCCGGGTGCTGCTGGCGCTGTCGGGCGGGGTGGATTCTTCGGTGCTGGCGGCGCTGCTGGCGGAGGCGGTCGGAGACCGGCTGACCTGCGTCTTTGTCGACCACGGCCTCATGCGGAAAGATGAAGGCAGCGAGGTGGAACGCGCCTTCTGCAAGTGGAAGGTCAACTTTGTCCGGGTCGACGCGGAGGACCGGTTTTTGAGCAAGCTGGCCGGCGTGGAGGACCCGCAGGAAAAGCGGCGGATCATCGGCGCGGAATTCGGCTATGTGTTCCGGGACGAGGCGGAGCGCTTCGGCATCACCAAAGAGGATTTCCTGGCGCAGGGGACCATCTACCCGGATGTCATCGAATCCGGAAAGGGCGACGCGGATGTGATCAAGAGCCACCACAACCGGCTGCTGCCCGCCGAGGTTGTAGCGCGATTCAAGGGGATTCTGGAGCCGCTGGACCTGCTGTTCAAGGATGAGGTGCGCGCGCTCGGCCGGGAGCTGGGGCTCCCCGAGTACCTGGTTATGCGGCAGCCTTTCCCCGGTCCCGGACTCGCCATCCGCATCATCGGCGCGGTCACGAAAGAAAAGGCGGACACGCTGCGGGAGGCTGACTATATCTTCCGCGAGGAGATCGCCAAAGCGGGCGAGGACAAAAATCTGAGCCAGTATTTCGCGGTGCTGACCAACGCGCGCTCGGTGGGCGTGATGGGCGACGGCCGGACCTACGATTACACGCTGGCGCTGCGGGGCGTGACCACCAGCGATTTCATGACGGCCGACTGGGCGCGTATCCCCTACGAGGTGCTCGACCGCATCTCGGTCCGCCTCGTCAACGAGGTGAAAGGCATCAACCGCATTGTGTACGACATCACCTCGAAACCCCCGGCAACGATTGAGTGGGAGTGATTTCAGAGGCCCGAAAAAGCCCATGATTACTGGGTTTTCCAAGGCTTGATGCCCTCCGTGGCAACGATTTGGCAACAGTTTTCATTATTCCTAAGATAAAGAGCTACCTGATTTGTGAAAGTCAGGTAGCTCTTTTCGTTTTACTCATCTTTGCCGGGCTGCTTTTTCAATTCTTCTACCAGCAGATCGCTGAGCCCTTGGGAAGGGACAACCTTGTGTCAGTGGCCTGTGGTGTCAAGCTCCGGGTAACGGTAACGCCAGCGGTCGTAGTCCTCTTTGCTGATCTCCCCCGACTTCAGTTTTGCTGCCTGCTCTCCCCATGCACAAAGCATCTCATGGAGCCTTGCAGCGTCTTTCCCCTGAAACACATCCACACGAAGATGTATTTCTCCGCCGCACTCGCAGATTTTCAGGCCATAACAGTCCTCAAGCGTAAACAGTGTGTGCATCAGTCCTACATAGGAGTCTATGTCCGGCACATCCAGAGCATGGGGAGAGACCTCCAATATCTGTGCCAACGCGGCAGTTAGGTCTGCTTTGGGCGTCCGCGACCCGTTTTCATATTGAGCAAGGCGCACATCAGCGGACTTCTCCGGGAAGCCCAGCGCCATACCGAGATATTTCTGTGTCATCCCCCGCAGGAGACGGAAAAAGTGAATCCGTTCGCCAATCGCCATACATCC
>CALXIG010000071.1 GCA_944388305.1 uncultured Clostridia bacterium | reverse complement strand
TGATCGGCAACGGCTGGTACAAGGGCCGCTTCGGCTTCACCGGCAATGAGGGCGAGCGGTACGGGGACCAGTTCCACCTCATCGCGCAGCTCGACACCTGCGCCGGAACGGTTCTGGCGACCGGCGGCGGCTGGAAGTGCAAGGCAAGCCCGATCGGGGACAACAACATCTACGACGGGGAGTTCTACGACGGTTCGCTGGAAGTTCCCGGCTGGAACGAGGTAAACGGCGAAGCGGATTGGACGGACGCTGTCCCCTCCGCAATGGACCGGTCCGCGCTCTCTCCCCGGCTCAGCCCGCCGGTCACCGCACAGGAGCGCTTCACGGTCGCCGAGGTCATCCATACTCCCGCAGGCGAGACGGTCTTCGACTTCGGCCAGGAGGTCACCGGCTGGGTCGAGTTCACCTGCCGCGCAAAGGCCGGACAGCTTGTCACCATCCGTCACGGCGAGATTTTGCAGGGCGGCAATTTCTACACCGACAACCTCCGCACCGCAAAAGCGGCCTTCACCTACCGGGCGGCGGGGAAAAATGAGCCGGTCCGCCCCCACGTCACCTTCTTCGGCTTCCGTTATATCCGCATTGAGGGACTCGATAACCCGAATCCGGCCGATTTTACCGCGGTCGTCATTCATTCGGCGATGGACCGGATCGGATCCATCCGCACTTCCAATGAGAAGGTCAACCGCCTCTTTTTGAACGCCCTCTGGGGGCAGAAGGGCAATTTCCTCGACGTCCCGACCGACTGCCCGCAGCGCGACGAGCGCATGGGCTGGACCGGAGACGCGCAGGCGTTCTGTTCGACCGCCTGCTACAATATGGACACCGCTGCGTTTTACGCCAAATACATGCAGGACATGCTTCTGGAGCAGAAGGCGCAGGGCGGCGCCGTCCCGCACGTGGTTCCGGTCATCAAGAAGAACGGCGTTCCCCTGCTGGGCAGCGACGCCTGCGCGTGGGCGGATGCAGCCGCTATCATTCCCTGGACCAGCTACCTCCACAGCGGCGACCGGACCATGCTCGCCCGCGAATATCCCAGCATGAAGATGTGGGTCGACCACCTCTGCGAGATAGACGAGAAAAACGGGGCCAGGCGCCTCTGGCAGACAGGACAGCACTTCGCTGACTGGCTCTCGCTTGACAATTATAAGAATCCCCGCGATTGCGCAGGCGGCACCGATCCGTACTATATCGCCTCCGCTTTTTACGCCTACTCGTCCTCGCTGGCCGCAAAGGCCGCCGCTGTTCTGGGCAGGGAGGAGGAGGCCGCCTTCTATGCGAAGCGCAGTGAGGAAGTCAAAGCCGCCATGCTGCGGGAGTACTTCACCCCGTCCGGCCGCTGCGCCGTCAACACCCAGACCGCCTACGTTATCGCCCTCCATATGGAGCTGACGCCGGCTCCCATGCGTCCGCGGCTGCTTGCAGAACTGCGGCGCCTGCTGAAGGAGAACAACATGCACCTGCTGACCGGATTTGTCGGCACTTCCTATCTCTGCCGCGTACTGTCGGAATATGGTGCGGATGAGGACGCCTACACCCTACTGCTGCACGAGGATTATCCGAGCTGGCTCTATGAGGTCAACATGGGCGCGACAACGATCTGGGAGCGCTGGAATTCGGTGCTGCCCGACGGTTCGATCAGCGACACCGGCATGAACAGCCTCAATCATTACACCTACGGCTCTATCGCCGAGTGGATGTACCGCTTTATGGGCGGTCTGAATCCGGTCGAAGAGGCGCCGGGCTTCGCCAGAATTGCACTGACCCCCCGGCCGGGCGGCAGCTTTGACTGGGCGGAGATCTCCCTTGATTCCGCTTCCGGCCGGTATGAGACCCGCTGGGAGCGGAAGGATGGCAGAACCTTCCTGACTTTCCGCATTCCCTTCAATTGCGAGGCGGTGCTTTCCCTGCCCGCAGACGCCAGGGTGGATGGACAGGCGCTCGCCGCGGGAGAATCCCGCCTCCTTGGCGCGGGCCTCCACCACGCTGAAATGGTGGGTTGATATCTCAAAAAGAGCAAAATCCGTCCCTCTGCGCTGATTTTGTTGGTGCAGAGGGACAATTCTTGCGGTTTACCTGAATTTTTCGAGGCGAATGATTGATTTTTTGCAGAAAGTCCTGTATAATAGAATTCAGCATAAATATTATTTGGAAAGCAGGGAGACTCTATGGGTTTTACAATTGATGACAAGTACAAGGCGATTCTCCAGGAAAAGCAGGCGGACGGATTCATTTCCAACAAGGATCTGGCGGAGAAGATCGGCCTTTCTCCTTCGGCCTGCCTCAACCGGACCAGCGAGCTGGAAAAACAGGGGATTATCAAGCAGATCACCGCCATTGTCGACCCGCAGAAGCTCGGCATCGAGATGCTCGCTTACGCGCTGGTCAACCTTGTTTCCATGAAGCCGGAAAATATCGCGGCCTTTATGGAGTATGTGAACAACTGTCCGCTGATTCAGGAGTGCTACACCATCACCGGCAGTAAGAATTACCTGCTGAAAACTTTCGCGAAAAATACGCACGCCTATTACGACTTTGCCCGCGATCTTGCGGCGCATCCGGCCGTCGCCTCGCTGGAGACGCTGGTTGTGCTGGGGGT
>CALXIG010000070.1 GCA_944388305.1 uncultured Clostridia bacterium | reverse complement strand
CTCTATGGTAAAGGAGCAGCTGTTTCTTTTGGCAGCGTTGATCGAGACCAGCACGATCACTTCGTCGAACAGCTTGGCCGCCCGGCTGATAATATCGAGGTGTCCCAGCGTAATCGGGTCAAAACTGCCCGGACAGACTGCAATTCTCATGAAAAAAGCTTCCTTTCGGCCGGCGCTCATTCGGCGTCGGCAGCGTGAATATAGGTGGTAACGGCAATGCGGCCGTACCGGTATTCCTTTTTCCGGACAAGGCCGCCGATCTGTTCGGGCAGCTTCTCCTGAAAACGGTGTTCGTAAAGGGCGATACCGCCCGGCGCGAGGACGCGCTCCAGCAGCGGCAGAACCTGATCCGCGAACCCGCCGTCATACGGGGGGTCGAGGAAGACGAGGTCGTAGCGGTCGGCTGCGTGGCTCAGGAAGGAGACAGCGTCGTCCGCGATCACCCGCGCCTGCTTCATCAGGCCGGTCGCATTCAGATTCTCCTTGATGACATCCTGCGACTGGCGGGAACTGTCGACAAAAACCGCCCGGGACGCGCCCCGGCTGAGCGCCTCGATCCCGATCTGCCCGCAGCCGGCAAAAACGTCCAGAAAACTCGCGCATGGAATGCGGAACTGGATAATGCTGAAGACCGCCTCCTTGACCATGTCGGTGGTCGGGCGGACCTCCAGTCCCTCCAGCGTTTTCAGCTTCCGCCCGCGGGCGGTGCCTGTGATTACTCTCATAGAAAAATCCTTTCTGTATCAGGAAGTGCGTTTGCGGTTGAAGGAGTATACGCTCATGGCCAGCCCAATCGCGCAGAAGGAGGCCACCATCGAGGTGCCGCCGTAGCTGATAAACGGCATCGTGATGCCGATCACCGGAACCAGGCAGAGCACCATGCCTACATTGATGAGGAACTGGAAAAAGAACATGGCGAACACTCCGACGCAGATATAACAGCCCAGCGGATCTCCGCTCATCCGGGCCACCAGCAGTACCTTGACGCAGATGGCGGCCAACAGGAAGACGACGAAGGTGCAGCCGACAAAGCCGAGCGTCTGCCCGATATGGGCGAGGATGAAGTCGTTGTGAATGGCATAGACATAATTCAAATCATCCGAAAACAGCCCCTTGCCGAAAATCTGCCCGGACCCCAGAATGCGCTGCCCCATCTGCTGGTGCCACGCCTCCGGAAGAGTGGAGTTTTCGATGTCCGCGAGGACCAGGATCCGGCGCTGAAGGTAATCGTGAAAGCCCGGGCTGAACCAGACAATGGGAACCGCCGCCGCCATCGCCCCGGCTCCCGCCAGCACGCACCGCCATTGCAGTCCCGCCGAAAAAATCATACAGAGGAAGATGAAGAAAAACACCAGCGCGGAGACCATATCCCCCTGCTTGTAGATCAGCAGGCAGGGAATCGCGCCGTGGAGGCAGAGCAGCAGCACATGAAGCGGCCGGTGCATCTCCTCCCGCACCCTGGACAGGTGGAGGGCAAAGGTCAGGATAAAGGATATCTTGAGCAGTTCGGACGGCTGAAGGGTAAAGGAACCGAACCGTAGCCAGGCCACATCGTCCGACCCGTCCGGCTGGTAAATCATCGAGGCCGGCGCGACAAAGGTGAGCAGCACCAGTCCCAGCGTGACCGGCAGATGGATAAACCAGAGCTTCACGAGGAAGCGGTAACTGATAAAGGTCATGGCGATGAGGGCACACATTCCCAGCCCGCTCGCCAGCATCTGAACCTTGAGCTGCCGCGAGGTGATGAACCCCGCGTGCAGCTCGGAATTGAGGATCGTGAGGCTGAAGGCCACCGCTGCAATCAGAAGGACCAGCAGCGCCTTGTCCAGGCGGCGGAAGTAACGCTTGACCGCCAGCCAGATTTCTTTCATGACAACCCTCCCGGATTAAAACAGCCCGGTGATGACGCCGTTTTCATCAATATCGATCCGCTCGGCGGCGGGCGCTTTGGGCAGGCCGGGCATGGTCATGATGCTGCCGGTCAAAACGACGATAAATCCGGCGCCGGCCGACACCCGGACCTCCGAGACATGCAGGGTGAATCCCGCCGGACGCCCGAGCGCCGCCGGATCATCCGACAGCGAATACTGAGTCTTCGCCATGCAGACCGGCAGGTTCCCATACCCGAGCGCCTCGATCTCCGCGATAGATTTCAAAGCGGCAGAAGTATAGGCGACATCCGCTGCGCCGTAAATTTCCCGCGCGACCGCAAGAATTTTATCCCGAACCGGCAGGTCGAGCGGATAGACCGGCGCGAAATGGCTTTCTTCCGTCCGCAGCGTCTCAAGCACCTGCTCTGCCAGCTCCAGTCCGCCCTCCCCGCCTTTGGCGAAGACCTCGGACAGGGCGTAACGGACGCCCATCTCCCGGCAGCAGCTGTCGATAACCCGCAGCTCCGCCTCGGTGTCGGAGGGGAAGCGGTTGATGGCGACGACAGCGGGGACGCCGAATTTGCGCATATTCTCCACGTGCGCCCTGAGGTTGACGATGCCGGCCTTGAGAGCCTCCACATTTTCCGCGTTCAGCTCCGCCTTCGGAACACCGCCGTTGTATTTCAGCGCGCGGACCGTCGCCACGACGACGACGCAGTCGGGCTTGAGGCCGGCCTTGCGGCATTTGATGTCAAAGAATTTCTCCGCGCCCAGATCGGAGCCGAAGCCCGCCTCGGTGATGGTGTAGTCGGCAAGCTTTAAGGCGAGCCGGGTCGCGCGGACCGAGTTGCAGCCGTGGGCGATGTTGGCGAAGGGGCCGCCGTGCATCAGCACCGGCGTATTCTCCAGCGTCTGCACCAGATTGGGCTTCAGCGCGTCCTTCAAAAGGACGGTCATGGCGCCCTGCGCCTTCAGATCCTTCGCATAAACCGGGCGGTTGTCCCAGGTGTAGGCGACCAGAATGCGGGAGATCCGCTCCTTTAAGTCCATGAGGTCGCTTGCCAGGCAGAGAATTGCCATGATTTCGCTCGCGACGGTAATGATAAAGCCGTCCTCCCGCGGGACGCCGTTCACCTTGCCGCCCAGGCCGATGGTGGTGAAGCGGAGAGCGCGGTCGTTCATGTCCAGGCAGCGCTTGAAGAGAATTCTCCGCGGATCAATTCCCAGCGCGTTGCCCTGCTGGAGGTGGTTGTCAATCATGGCGCAGAGGAGGTTATTGGCCGCCGTGATCGCGTGCATGTCGCCGGTAAAGTGGAGGTTGATATCCTCCATCGGCACCGCCTGGGCGTAGCCGCCGCCCGCCGCGCCGCCCTTGATGCCGAAAACCGGCCCGAGGGAGGGTTCCCGCAGGGCGATCATGGTGTTCAGTCCCAGCCTGGACATCGCCTGCCCCAGCCCGATGGAGGTGGTCGTTTTGCCCTCGCCGGCCGGCGTGGGGTTGATGGCGGTCACCAGGATGAGCTTGCCGTCCTCCCGGTCTTCCACCGAACGGATGAAGTCATCCGAGAGTTTTGCCTTGTATCTGCCGTAATATTCGAGCGCCGTCTCGGGAATTCCCGCAGCTCCGGCAACTTCGCGGATCGGGAGCAACTTGGCCTGCTGTGCAATTTCAATATCGGTCAGCATACTGATTCCT
>CALXIG010000069.1 GCA_944388305.1 uncultured Clostridia bacterium | reverse complement strand
AGGATTACGCCTGCATTAACTGCTTCACCAACGCCCTTTGGGACAATCTGAACGCCGACAACAAAGTTTCCCTCTACACCTGCTGGATCGACCTGGAAACCGGCGAATTTACCGAAAAGATCGTCAACAAAAATCAGTGATTTTTTGAAAGGATGATTGTGATGAACGAACTGGAACTGAAATACGGCTGCAACCCCAACCAGAAACCCTCCCGCATCTTCATGCAGGACGGCAAGGACCTGCCCATTGAGGTCTTGAACGGCAAGCCCGGCTACATCAATTTCCTCGACGCCTTCAACAGCTGGCAGCTGGTCAAAGAGCTGAAAGCGGCCACCGGCCTGCCCGCCGCCGCATCCTTCAAGCACGTCTCCCCCGCGGGCGCGGCGGTCGCTGTGCCCATGAGCGACACCCTCAAAAAGATCTACTTTGTCGATGATCTCGAGCTTTCCCCCATCGCCACCGCCTACGCGCGCGCCCGCGGCGCCGACCGCATGAGCTCCTACGGCGACTGGGTCGCCCTCTCCGACGAGTGCGACGAGGCGACCGCCACCCTGCTTGCCCGCGAGGTGTCCGACGGCATCATCGCCCCCGGCTACACCGAAAAGGCGTTGGAAATCCTCAAATCCAAGCGCAAAGGCGGCTACAACGTCGTCAAAATCGACCCCGATTACATGCCCGCCCCTGTGGAGCACAAGGACGTCTTCGGCGTCACCTTCGAGCAGGGCCGCAACGAGCTGAAAATCGACGCCGGGATGCTGGAAAACCTCCCCACCCGGAACAAAAATCTCCCCGAGGAGGCCAAACGCGACCTCATTATTGCCCTCATCGCCCTCAAATACACCCAGTCCAACTCGGTCTGCTACGCAAAGGACGGCCAGGCCATCGGCATCGGCGCGGGCCAGCAGTCCCGCATCCACTGCACCCGCCTGGCGGGCAACAAGGCGGACATCTGGTACCTCCGCCAGCACCCGAAGGTCCTTGCGCTGCCCTTCCGAAAGGACATCCGCCGCCCCGACCGCGACAACACCATTGATGTCTACATCTCCGATGACTACATGGACGTTCTGGCCGACGGCATGTGGCAGCAGTTCTTCACCGAGTGTCCGGAGCCCCTCTCCCGCGAGGAAAAACGCGCCTGGCTCGACACCCAGACCGGTGTCTCCCTCGGCTCTGACGCCTTCTTCCCGTTTGGTGACAACATTGAGCGCGCCCGCAAGAGCGGCGTCGAATACATCGCCCAGCCCGGTGGCTCCATCCGCGATGACAACGTCATCGAGACCTGTGACAAGTACGGCATCGCGATGGCCTTCACCGGCATCCGCCTCTTCCACCACTAAGCCCGTGACAAGGCCGGACAGGACGCCGCGGCAGGGTGTCCCGCGCCCGGCTTCGGCTGGCGTGAACAGGTCACGCTGTCAGTAAAAAAGGAGAATTTACATGAAAATTCTGGTAGTTGGCTCTGGCGGGCGGGAGCACGCCATCGCCCTGAAACTCAAAGAAAACCCCGAAGTGGAGCAGATCTTCGCCGCGCCCGGCAACGGCGGCATGGCGGCCTTCTGCACGCTGGCGAACGTGAAGGCCACCGACGTGGACAGCATGGTCGCCTTCGCCAAAGAAAACGCCGTGGATTTCGCCGTGGTCACCCCTGATGACCCGCTGGTCCTCGGCATGGCCGACGCGATGGAGGCGGCCGGCATCCCCGCTTTCGGTCCCGGCAAAGCCGCCGCCGTCATCGAGGGCAGCAAGGTCTTTTCCAAAAACCTCATGAAAAAATACGGTATCCCCACCGCAAGGTACGAAACCTTTGACGATGAGGCCGCTGCTGTCGCCTATCTGAAGGCGCAGAACACCTATCCCGCCGTCATCAAGGCCGACGGCCTTGCGCTGGGCAAGGGCGTCATCATCGCCAAAAGCGAGCAGGAGGCCGTCGGCGCCGTCCACTCGATGATGAGCGACCGCATTTTCGGCGCGTCCGGCAGCCATGTCGTCATCGAGGAGTACCTCGAGGGCCCGGAAGTCTCTGTCCTCTCCTTCACCGACGGCAAGACCCTCGTGCCGATGGTTTCCTCCAAGGACCACAAGCGCGCCCTCGACAACGACGAGGGCCTCAACACCGGCGGCATGGGCACCATCGCCCCCAATCCCTACTACACCCCTGAAATTGCGGCCCGCTGCATGGAGGAGATCTTCCTCCCCACCATGGCCGCGATGAACGCCGAGGGCCGCACCTTTAAGGGCTGCCTTTATTTCGGGCTGATGATCACCAAAGACGGCCCCAAGGTCATCGAATATAACTGCCGCTTTGGCGACCCCGAGACCCAGGTGGTGCTGCCTTTGCTGAAATCTGACCTGCTGGCCATTTTCCGGGCGGTGCGTGACGGGGGGCGTTCCGAGGTGCCGGTGGAATTTTCGGACGAATCCGCCGCCTGCGTCGTCATGGCTTCCGGCGGATATCCCCAGAAATACCAGACCGGGTATGAGATCAGCGGCCTGGATGAGATGGGCCAGGCGGAGGGCGTCACCGTCTACCACGCCGGGACCAAACTTGAAAACGGGAAATTCCTCACTGCCGGCGGGCGCGTTTTGGGCGTCACCGCCGTGGGGGATACGCTGGAGGATGCGCTTTGCAAAAGCTACGCCGCGGTGGAGAAGATCTCCTTCCAGAATGTTCACTACCGCAAAGATATCGGCAAGATCCGCTGAATCTTCGGCGGGTTTGAGAACAGGCAGGGAAATCCTGCCTGTTTTTTTGCGCGGATTTTGACGAAAATTCTATTTTTACGGATTTTCGATTGAAAAAATCTGGAATTTCTGGTATACTGACAGTAACAGTTCATGAAAGAATGGTGATGCAATGCTGCAACCTTTGAAACGAATTCCCTATACCGCGAAGGAACTTCATCC
>CALXIG010000068.1 GCA_944388305.1 uncultured Clostridia bacterium | reverse complement strand
GGGCAGATGCATTTTATCCATGATACCACGACCGACGACATCCCGTCTCTCTCCCAACTCTTCCCGCTGCCGAGCTACCCCCCCGCCCGCCCGCGTGAGGGGCCGGCGGCCCTGCACCGGACGCGCGCCCTCTGCGGGGAGCAGAATCTCTCCTTTCAGGCGGTGGTGAGCTGTGCGGAGCAGCCGCACACCCTCTATCTGGACACGATGGAGGCGCTGGAATACGCGAGCATCGTCGGTGCGGGCGGAATCATGGACAGTGAGGAGATCAAGGAGTGCGAGGAACACTTCCGCGTGGAGGCAGAGGAACTGCGGCGCGCCCTCTCCGATGCAGTCAACCGCGGGGATGCGGAGGCCGCGCAGGAGCTGATGGAGGCGCTTTGCAGCCTCTACTGCCGGCAGAACCTGCCCTTTTCGGTGGTGCGCCTCCAGATGACCGGCGTGCTGAATCTGCTGGTCGAAATCTTTTACCCGCTGGCAGAGGAGGACAGCCAGCGGCTGGGACTGCTGGCCCGCGTGGAGCACCTGATGTCGGATACCAACGAAACCAGCTTCTGGCGGGAGCTGCGGCAGCTTGCAGTCTATGTCTGCCACGCGGTGCGCCAACGGGACCGGAAGGAGGAGGCGGCACTCTCCCGGCAGGTGCAGGCGTATATCCGGCGGCATTACGCGGAGGACTCGCTCAACATCAGCAGCATCGCGGCTGCGCTCAACCGCTCGCCCAAATACCTTTCCCGCCTTTTCAAAGAGGAAACCGGTCAGGGCATCCTCGACTATATCGGCTGCGTGCGGGTGGAAAAGGCCAAAAAAATCCTCGATGAGCGGTCCGTTTCCTGCGAGGAGTTGGCGGGTATGGTGGGATTTACCAACTCCCGCACCCTGCGGCGCGTCTTTTTCAAGGTGACGGGCATGACCCCGGGCAGGTACAGCCACAATCTCTCGGATCAGGAAAAGGACGATCCCTCCGCCCCGGAGGAGAAGCCTCCTCTGTGAACCGCCGGAAAACGCCCGGCGGTTTCCGCGTTTTAAACAATATATCTAAGCGCATATAGAAAAATTTGTCATAATGATGTGGGGAAACCGGTTGACAAAGACGGAAAACTTTTATATACTAAAGGCAATGGAATAAGTGGTGGAGTCTGTCATAGAGCGTTTTGTGCTCTATTTATTCCTGTTCTTGCGTGTACGACGAAGTATATCCGGCTTCCGCGGCGGCGGGGAAGCTGAATGAACCGTGTTCTATGGAAATGAGTGGGACAGAACTCTGGAATCAGGGTCCTGTCCCACTATTTCTATGAGCGCCGTTCCCCGGCAGTATGCGAACAGGCTGGAATGCTTCCCACTGTCCGACTGAAAGGAATGATGCAGTAATATGGACAATCAACTCTCACTCTTTTACGGCCTGTCTGTCCTGACAGCGGCGCTCGCCTTTGCCTTCGCGGCCTACCTTTACCTGTGGGTCAAAAAGCAGAAGGCCGTCAATCCCACGATCAAAGAGGTCGCCACGCTGATCAAGCAGGGTGCGAACACCTTCATGCGCAGAGAATATCTGGTTCTTGCAAAATTCGCCATTGTCGCCGCCGTCATTATTTTTGTGCTGCTGCCTTCTCCCATCTGGAACGGCGGCATCCTGGACAACGCTTCGATGGCGATCGCCTACCTGATCGGCACGGTCCTTTCGGCTGTCGCCGGCAAAATCGGCATCCTGGTGGCAACCCTTTCCAACGCGCGTTCGGCTGAGGCCGCTCAGAAGGGCATCAAGCCCGCGTTCCTGATCGGATTCCGCGGCGGCGCCGTCATGGGCCTGCTCGTAGTCGGCTGCTCGCTGCTGGGCGTGGCGCTGGTTCTGATGGTGACCGGCAACGCCTCGATTCTGCTTGGCTTCTCCTTTGGCGCCAGCTCGCTGGCTCTGTTTGCAAAGGCGGGCGGCGGCATCTTCACCAAAACAGCGGACATCTCCGCCGACCTGACCGGCAAGGTGGAGCTGGGCATCCCCGAGGATGACCCGCGCAACCCCGCTGTGATCGCCGACAATGTGGGCGACAACGTGGGCGACGTGGCCGGCATGGGCGCCGACCTGTTTGACTCCAACGTGGCGGCAATGGCCTCCGCGCTGGTCATCGCGCAGTCCCTCTCCGGCGGACAGTACTCCAACATCTCGATGGTCTTCTGCTACGCGATCCTCGGCCTTCTGGCCTCGATTATCGGCATTGCGACCGCCCGCATCGGCAAGCACGGCAACCCGACCCGCGCGCTCAACTCCTCGACCTATGTTACAACCGGCGTCTTTCTCGTGCTGACCGCCCTCGCGACAGCGGTGTTTGAGGGCTTCTCCTGGCGGATCTGGGGCGCCTCCACCGTGGGTCTGCTGGTCGGCGTCATCATCGGCATCACAACCGACTACTTCACCGACGACACCAAGCCCATTGTCCGCAAGGTGGCGCACGCCTCCGGAAGCGGCCCCGCTTTCACCATCCTGTCGGGTGTTTCTTACGGATTTATTTCTGCCCTGCCCGCCATGATCGGCATCGCGGTCTCGGCTCTGGTGGCTTATAAGCTCTGCGCCCCGATGGGCGACGGCTACGCGATCTTCGGCATTTCAATGGCGGCGGTCGGAATGCTCTCCATCGTCGGCATGATTATCTCCAACGACGCATACGGCCCCATCGTGGACAACGCCCGCGGCCTCGCCGAAATGGGCGGCCTCGGCGAGGAAACGATCCGCACTGCCGATGAGCTGGACAGCGCCGGCAACACCGTCAAGGCGGTGACCAAGGGCTTCTCCATCGGCGCGGCGGGCCTCACCGTCATCTCGCTGCTGGGCGCCTTCATGTCGGAGGCCAACGACGCGCTGGCCGCGGCCGGCAAGGCGCTGATTACCGGCTTTGACATCATGTCCCCCAACGTCTTCTTCGGCGTTCTGATCGGCGCCGCCATCCCGGCGGTGTTCTCCGCCATGCTGATTCTGGGCGTGGACAAAAACGCACAGCGGATGGTCGGCGAAATTCACCGGCAGTTCAACTCCATCCCCGGCCTGCGGGAAGGCAAGCCCGGCGTCAAGCCCGACTATGACAAGTGCATCGACATCGCCACCGGCGGCGCGCTGAAAGAGCTGATTCCCGCCGGACTGATGTGCATCATCTTCACCGTCATTGTCGGCGTCATCGGCGGACCGCTGTCCATCGGCGGCTTCCTGCTGGGCAACATCGTCACCGGCCTGCTGATCGCCCTGTTCATGTCCAACTCGGGCGGCCTGTGGGACAACTCGAAGAAATACATCGAATCCGGCGAGGAAGGCGGCAAAGGCAGCAACGCCCACAAGGCCGCGGTCATCGGCGACACAGTCGGCGACCCCTTCAAGGATACGGCCGGCCCGTCGATCAACACACAGATTACAGTGGTCTCCCTGGTGGCGTCGCTGTTGTCTTCGCTGTTCGTCGCGTTCTCGCTGTTCGGCTGATATTTCCGTTCCGCCGCAATTTTCCGGAAAAAGCAAAGCCCCGGTTTCACCGGGGCTTTTACTATGCAAAAATTTTCTGCGGGCCGGAGCTTTCCGTCTAAAATTCCAGCTCCGCCACCCGGACCACCATATTGGTGCCGTACTGGTAGCCGGTGGGCAGCAGGCTCAGGAGGCCGGCCTCCTCGTTCTGCGAAAAGGGGAGCGCGCGGCCGTTGTCCAGCCACTTCACCGCCTTCACCCTGCCTTTGACGCCGGTGAAAGCGCGAGGGCCAACCTTGGCGTTGTTGACGGTGACCGACTCATTTCCGACAATGGGCAGATCGAAGACGAACAGGTAGGTCCGCCCGTCTTCTGTTTTCAGGCCAAAGTCGTCGCCGGTGCCTGCGATGCCGCAGGGCCTGCCGCTGTAAATAACGCCTTTGGTCTGTTCAATCCAACTGCCGATGACGGAAAGAATGCCTTCCATGATCCCGGGGACTGCTCCGTCTCCGTCCGGCCCGATGTTTAACAGCAGGTTCGCACCTGCCCGCCGGCACTTGCAGAGGGTCTTAATCAGCTCGGCGGGATTCTTGTAGTTGTAGTCGTTCTTGCCGTAGGCCCAGTGATCGTTCAGGGTGAAGCACATCTCGCCGGAGACGTACTTCTTCATTCCTTCCCGGTCGATAGGGTGGGGCAGGCCCTGCTCAAAGGTGACGCTGTCGATCTCGGGATGGCCGGTTTCGCCGCGGGCGGAAAGGCCGGTATTGTTGATAATCATGGCGTCCGGCTGGTACCTGCGGATGGTGCCGTACAGCTCATCCAGCTTCCAGTCCGCGCCGGGCCTGCTCCAGTTGCCGTCGAACCAGAACCCGCCGATTTTGCCGTAATTGGTGCAGAGAATTTCCACGCTGCGCCGGAGATACTCCAGGTATGCGTCAAAATTGTTCTCAAAATCCCTGTTGTGCCAGTCGAGTGTGGTGTGGTAGAGGAAGGGGGCGATGCCGTGCCGGTGGCAGGCGTCAGTGAACTCTCTGACGAAATCCCGTTTGGCGGGGCTGTGGAGGGAATTGTAGTCCCCCAGCTCTTTGGTGTCATAAAGGGAAAAGCCGTCGTGATGCCGGGTGGTGAGCGTGATATACTTCATGCCGGAATTTTTTGCCAGCAGCACAATTTTGTCCGCGTCGAAATCTTTTCCGGTGAAGGTATCCTTCAGTTTGTCGTATTCCCCGTCCGGAATCTGGAAGACATTTTTGACCCATTCCCCCATGCCGAGCTGGGAGTAGAGGCCCCAATGGATAAACATGCCGTAGGCCATGCTCTCAAATTCCGCGACGCGTTTTTCAGGTTTTGGAATGCTCATGGTGACTCCTCCTTGGCCATTGCAGCCCTTCTTCAACTATGACAGCCCGCCGTCAGTCCGCGTACTCGTAGCCCAGCTTCAGAGCCTTCATGTTGGCATCCAGCAGGTGCGCCTTTTTGGCGGGGACGCACTTCTTCATCGCCTCGCAGAGGACATCGAAGGTCGTAAACCCGGTTTCGCGCAGCACCTTGCCCAGCATGATGATGTTGGCGAGGCCGTCCAGGCCCTCGTCCTTGGCCATCTGGGTGCAGGGAATGTAGAAGGCGGTGATATCCGTGCGGGGGCATTTTGCGCTGATAAGGGAGCTGTCGATGAAGATCCGGCCGCCCGGACGGACGGCGTCCACGAATTTGTCGTAGGAGGGCGCATTGAGGACGACCAGTGTCTCCGGGTCGGAGATCAGCGGGCAGCCGATCGGCTCATCGTCAATGCAGACCGAGCAGTTCGCGGTGCCGCCGCGCATTTCGGGGCCGTAGGAGGGCAGCCAGGAGACGTTCCTGTCCTCGACCATCGCGGTATAAGCGGCCACTTTGCCCATAAACAGGACGCCCTGCCCGCCGAAGCCGGCAATTACCATATTGAGAATCATCTTAGCGCACCCCCTTGTCGGTGACGTCCTTGTAGACGCCGAGCGGATAGTAGGGAATCATGTTGTCGTCGATCCACTTGAGCGCCTCGACCGGGGTCATGCCCCAGTTGGTCGGGCAGGCCGAGATGACCTCGACGATGGAGAAGCCCTTCTTCTCGATCTGGGCCTTGAGCGCCTTCTTGATGGCGGCCTTGGCCTTGCGGACGTTGG
>CALXIG010000067.1 GCA_944388305.1 uncultured Clostridia bacterium | reverse complement strand
CCGAGGTAGAAGGGGTTCCCCTCAGCCGAAAGCTCCCTAATATTTTGCAGCGCATCTTCGGTGATGAGGTCGGTAACATAGCGGTTTTCGGGATCGTAGTAGACCTTCCCGTTTTTGACCAGGTCCGGGTGGTAGTAGAGGCAGCCGCCGCGGCCGATGGTGAACCAGCGGGAATAGCCGTGCTGCGGGTGAAGGCTGTCACCCAAATGCCACTTGCCCGAAAGGGCGCAGGTATAGCCGTTTTGGGCAAGCAGGTCGGTGTAGCCGGTGAGGTGGCTCGTATACTGGATGGGGACGGTCTCGTCGGGGAATTCTGCGGCGGCCTCTTTGGGGAGGTTTCCGCCCCGCAGCCAGTCGTGCACCCCGTGGACCGAGGGGATGGTGCCGGTGAGGATAGACGCCCGCGCAGGCGAGCAGACCGGCGAGACGCAGAAGAAGTTTTCAAACCGCACCCCGTTCGCGGCGATCCGGTCGAGGTTCGGAGTCTGAATGTCGGTGTTCCCGGCGCAGCGCATCGCCCATGCGCCCTGGTCGTCGGACAGAATCAAGAGGATATTCGGCTGGTTCATGGCAGCTCCTTTCTGATATGGCCGGACGCGGCAGCTTTTATCACAGCTCCGCGCCGTAAAAAATCTTCGCGACAATGGGGCAATGCGGCAGCGAAAGCTCCCGGAGCTTCTCAAGGCAGGGCGACGGGTCGTAGGGCAGGCGCAGCGGCTCCCAGCGGCATTCCCCGTCCTTTGCCGTCAAAATCCCGGCGCGGGCAACCGTTTTCTCCCGCCCGGGGCAGCCGAGCGCGCCGGGATTGAGCAGTACCTGCCGCCCCCAAGACGCGGCGGGCGCGTGGTCATGCCCATAAAAAACGACGTCCGCATCGAGCCCCGCGCAGTATTCCCGCAGCTTCTCCGGAGAAATGGGCTGGAATTTCCCGTCCGGCGTCCGGGGGTAGTGGGTGCAGAGGATGCGCAGCCCGCAAACCTCGACCGCCGCCTCGAACGGCAGCCCGGTCAGGAAGGCGCGCGCCTCATCCGAAAGGGTCTGCCGCTCCCATTCGTGGGAAATGCGCTCCGCCTCGTCCATCCCGTCAAGGGCGGCCCCGGGGAGCAGATACCCCTCGTGGTTGCCGCGGATGCAGGCGACGAGGTTCGGCAGCGCCATCACCCGGCGGGCGGTCTCCTCCGGGAAGGGCCCGATTCCGGTGATGTCTCCGCAGCAGAGGATGCCGTCGATCCCCCGCGCCGCAAATTCCGCAAGCACCCGCTCGAGGGCGGGGAGGTTGCCGTGCAGGTCCGAAATGACGCCGACTTTCACCGCTTCAGCACCTCGTCAAAGATGCCCGCGCAGGCGGCGGTGTCCGCCCAGGGCACCACAGGGCTTTCGAGCAGCCCCGCCCGGACGCAGCGCACTGTCTCCTCGACCTCCCAGACAAAGCCGTTGTCATAGGGTTCGGCAAAGTGCTCGGCAAGCTCCTTTTTCCGGTTGTAGAGGAAGGCCTCATGGCCGGTGTTGGCGTGCGGGAGCCAGATGTAGCCCTCGGTGCCGCCCAGGGTGACCCCCTCGCTCGTGCAGGTCACGACGCTCGTCTGGACCGAGGCGAGACAGTTCGAAAACCGCATCAGCATCGAGGCGGTCCGGTCGGCGCCGGTGGGGGCTCGGTTGACAAAAGCGCGCGTTTCGGACGGCCATTCCCCGAGCAGATAGGTCAGCACCTCGATGGCGTAGACCCCGACGTCCCACATGGCCCCTCCGGCCAGGGCGGGGTTGAAGAGCCGGCTCTCCGGGTTAAAATCCGCCCGGAAGGCAACCACCGAGGTTGCGAGCTCGACTTTCCCGATCCGGTCCTCTTTTATCCATTCCCGGGCCTTGCGGATCTGAGGCAGGAAGCGGGACCACATCGCCTCCATGACGAAGACGCCCCGCCTTTTTGCCTCGGCAAAGACAGCCTCCGCCTCGGCTCTGGTGCAGACCATGCACTTTTCGCAGAGGACCGGGATGTTGCGTGAAAGACAGAGCATGATATTTTCATAGTGGAAGTTGTGAGTCGTCGCGATGTAGGCGGCGTCGGGCTTCACCGCGTCGAGCATGGCGGCGTAATCGCCGAAGGACGCCGGGATCTGCTCCTCTTTTGCGAAAGCGGCGGCCCGCTCCGCGCTTTTGCTGGCGACAGCCGCGACCTCGCAACCCGCCCGCCGGGCCGCATCGCAGAATTTGTGGGCGATTCCGCCCGCGCCGATGACAGCAAAACGAAAAGGTTTCATATTGCAAATTCCTCCTTATACAAAGCGAAAATTTCGCAATTTCCCCGTTTGGGGGCCGCGCCGCGGAACCGCCGGAAATTGAGACGAACCACTCACGCTTTCCCTTCTTCCCGGCGGAAAAACAGCCCCTCCGACCAGGCCAGCCGGGAGACCAGCTCCGCGCAGCCCGCGTCGGCCGTATAGAGGCTGAGGAAGAGGTCGCCGCTGTCGAGGACGAGCTGCGCCTTCCCCCGCCCGATCATAAGGTTCACCGCCTCGTCCTTGCCCGCGAGACAGGCGCGCAGCCGATCTGTAAGCCGATCCGGCGGGGGGCTGCTGATCCAGCCGAGCCCCTTCTGCATAGATATGTGTTCGTAACAGCTGAGCTTCAGCACCAGCCGGACCAGACGGCGGGTCAGGCGTTTGCGCTCTTTGGGCTGGCGGAAATGGCGTTTCAACATTGCATACTGCACTTCCCGGCCCTCCGGAACGCTTTCCGGCAGAAGGTCGAGCACATAACAGTCATAAGGCGGGTCGATCATGCGCCCGGCGCGCGGGAATTCACGCCTTTCCATCCGCATCCCCCATCTCCCGCAGGATGGCGTCGAGCAGCTTATGGGCGGCTTCGTCCTTGCTCATGAGAGGCAGCTCCTCCTCGGAATCCGCGGTAATCAGGGTCAGGACGTTGGTATCCCCGGCAAATCCCGCGCCCGCGGTGCGCAGGCTGTTGGCGGCGATCATATCCACCTTTTTCCGGGCGAGCTTTCCTCTGGAATTTTCCAGCACGTTTTCTGTCTCCATGGAAAAGCCGCAGAGGAACTGTCCGTCCCGGCGGTGTTCACCCAGCCAGGCCAGAATATCGGTGGTTCGTTTCAGGGGGATGGACAAATCCCCTTCCTTTTTCTTGATTTTTTCCCCGGAAACTGCGGCGGGGGTGTAATCGGCGACGGCAGCTGCCTTGATGATGATGTCCTGCTCCGCCGCGCGGGAGGAGACAGCCTCAAACATTCCGGCGGCGCTCTCCACATGGACCATCCGGGCAAATCGCAGGTCGGGCAGCCCGGTCGGGCCGGTCACCAGCGTCACCTCCGCGCCCCGGCGGGCGGCAGCCTTTGCAACGGCGTAGCCCATCTTGCCGCTCGAGCGGTTGGTGAGGTAGCGCACCGGGTCAAGGGCCTCCCGGGTCGGCCCGGCGGTGACGAGCACCTTTTTGCCCAGCATGTCCTTTTCGCACTGGACAGCTTGCAGAATATAGTCGCACAGCTCCTCCGGCTCCGGCATCTTGCCCGCGCCCGTGTCCCCACAGGCGAGGCGGCCGGTGGCGGGCCTGATGACGGTAAAGCCGTATTTCTCGAGGATTTTCAGGTTATCTTGGGTGATGGGATTTTCGTACATCCGGGTGTTCATGGCCGGGGCAACAATTTTGGGGCAGCCGCAGGCCAGAATGGTGGTGGTGAGCATATCGTCGGCAAGCCCGTGGGCCATTTTGGCGATGACATTGGCGGTCGCCGGGGCGATGAGGGCCACATCCGCCTGCTTTGCAAGGGAGATGTGCTTGATGTCAAACTGGAAATTGCGGTCGAAGGTATCGACGACGCACTTGTTGCCTGTGAGGCTCTCGAAGGTGATGGGGGTGATAAAATTCGTCGCGTTTTCGGTCATGAGAACGTGGACGTTGGCGTGCAGCTTTTTGAGCATACTGGCGAGGCTTGCAATTTTATAGGCGGCGATCCCGCCGGACACGCCCAGCAGGACGGTCTTTCCCTGTAACATGGCGATCAGCTCCTTTTTCTGTATTGTACCATATTTTGCCCGGACAGACAAGATTTTGGGGAAATATTTTGCATTTCCGGGCAGTCTGTGCTATACTGAAACAAAGGGCGAATTCCCCGCCGGACGGGCCGCCGGCGGCCCTTTCCATGCAAAGGGATGATGATAATTTTCAACGGGAGGCGTTTTTCAGCATGGACTACACCCTCATCCGCTCCAAACGGAAAACCCTCACGGTGCGCATTCTTCCGTCCGGAACGGTCGAGGTTCGCGCGCCGCTGCGGCTCTCCAGGGGGAAAATCGAACAGTTTCTCGCCGAAAAGGCGGATTGGATCGCCGCCGCGCAGTCCCAATGCGCGGCGCTGCCTGCCCGGCTGGCCGAGGGGACGAGGCTCCCCTATCTCGGGGAATTTTACCCGCTCCGCCTGCGGGAACACCTGCCGCCCGGCCCGCGGGAGGGAAAACTTCCCCCCCCTCTCTCTCCTTTTGCCGGGGACGCGGAGATCCGCGCCGCCGCCGAAACCTTCTACCGCGCAGAGGCAAAAAAGCTGCTGCCGCCCCTCATCGAGCGGCTCGCCGGGCAGCTCGGCGTCGAATGCCGGGGACTGCGCGTCACCGGGGCGAAAACCCGGTGGGGTTCCTGCTCGGCAAAGGCGTCTCTCAACTTCTCCTGGCGGCTGATGGCGGCGCCTCCGGAAGAAATCGAGCTGGTCGTCGCCCACGAGCTCTGCCATCTGCTGCACTTCAACCACTCCCCCGCCTTTTACGCCGCCCTGGCCGGGATTCTGCCCGACTGGAAGGCGCGCACCGAAAGGCTCAGGGACTACCGCCAGCTCTGCTGGTAATACCACTGAAAGGAAGACCCTCATGCAGGAAACTCCGCGCGCAAACCGCCTTCACATTGCATTTTTCGGCCGGACCAACAGCGGCAAATCCACCCTCATGAATCAGCTCGCCGGGCAGGAGATCTCGGTTGTCTCGGCCATTTCGGGCACGACGACCGATCCGGTCTACAAGTCGATGGAGCTGCTGCCCATCGGACCGGTCGTGCTCATCGACACCGCCGGGCTGGACGACGCTTCCGAGCTGGGCGGCCTGCGCACCCGGAAAACCCGGGAGGTCATGCGCAAAACCGACCTCGCCGTCCTCGTCATTGCGGCCCACGCGGCGGATTTTGAGGAGGAGCGGCGCTATCTTTCCATGCTGGAAGCGGAGAAGGTCCGCACCGTCTGCGTTCTCAACCGCTTCGATGCGGAAAAAGCGCCGGATCTGCCCTTTTCCGTCCCCACCATCGCCCTGGATGCGAGCCGGCCGGAGGAAATGGGCCGTTTCAAAAAATTTCTCATCCAGAACGCGGACCGGGACTTCGAACTGCCCTTCATGACCGCTCATTTGGTTGAAGAAGGCGGGTTGGTAATGCTGGTCATGCCGCAGGACATTCAGGCGCCGAAGGGACGGCTCATCCTGCCGCAGGTGCAGATGACCCGCGAGCTGCTCGACCGGCACTGCCGGGTGATCTCGGTCACGCCGGACGGGGTGCGGCCGATGCTGGACGCGCTGCGCGAGCGCCCGGGACTGGTCATCGTCGATTCCCAGATTTTCCGGCAGGTAAACGAGATGCTGCCGCCCGAGATCCCGCTCACCTCCTTCTCCATCCTGATGTCGGAAAATAAGGGGGACATCGCCACCTTCCTCGAGGGGGCCAAGGCCATCCGGACGCTGCGCCCCGGCGACAGGGTCCTCATCATGGAGGCCTGCACCCATCATGCCCTGGAAGGGGACATCGCGCGGCAGAAGCTGCCGAAGCTGCTCGAAAAATTTGTGGGCGGGCCGGTCGCATTCGACGTCTTCTCGGGGCCGGGGTTCCCGGAGAACATCCGGGAATACAAGCTCATCCTCCACTGCGGCGGCTGCATGATCAACCGCAAAAACATGCTCTCCCGCTTGAGCGAGGCCCAACAGTACGGCGTCCCCGTCACCAATTTCGGCGTCGCCATCGCCTACATGAACGGCATGATGGACCGCATCTGCTACTGACGGCCCGGTGTCCGGGCAGCCAATGACGACGCGACCGCACAGCTCCGTTCGATACCGCTGGAACGGCGCGACAGGCTGCGCCGTTATGGGTGGGTTTCATCCTCTGCCCAACGTTGTTGTGCGATGTTTCTTGCCCGTGACAACGGAAAAACGCTGCGCGTCAAGCTCGCCGTCTCGGATAGGGTTCCGTTTCTGTCCAACGTTTTGCTGCGATGTTTCGGAAGTTCATGTCTCCCTGCCGCGTAAGGCCGCGGCCGCCTAACGCGCGTACAGCCTGACAGGCTGTACCAATGTGACGCGCGGCTGGGCAGTCCGGGAGGAACACCTCCTGGCGGCTTTTTTCCCCCATCTTTTTGGCCGCCCAAAAAGATGGGGTGGCGCGTAGCCGAGCGTACTATGCCGGCGCAGCTAGTATCCTGCGCCAAATCTGCGCCCCTTGCATTCGCCCCGCCATTAACTTTCGCAGAAAAAATTCATCCAAACAAAGGAGGCTTTCCTATGTCTGTA
>CALXIG010000066.1 GCA_944388305.1 uncultured Clostridia bacterium | reverse complement strand
GGTGGAGGGCGGCGAGTACGTCAGGGAAGCGAAGATCGGCCACGCCATCATGGACGCGGACATCATCATCTCCCTCAACCACTTTAAGGGCCACGAAGCGACCGGTTTCGGCGGCGCGCTGAAGAATCTGGGCATGGGCTGCGGTTCCCGCGCCGGCAAGATGGAGCAGCACAATTCCGGCAAGCCGGACGTCAACCATGCCCTCTGCCGGGGATGCCGGGTCTGCGCGAAAAATTGCGCCCACGACGCCATTTCTTTCGGCGAAGACCACAAAGCCTCCATCGACCACAGCAGGTGTGTCGGCTGCGGACGCTGCCTGGGCGCCTGCAATTTCGATGCCATCTACAACAAAAACGCCTCCGCCAACGACGACCTCAACTGCAAGATTGCCGAGTACAGCAAGGCGGTGGTGCAGGGCAGGCCCAACTTCCACATCAACATTGTGATGGATGTCTCCCCCTATTGCGACTGCCACGCCGAAAACGACCTGCCCATCATCCCGGATGTGGGGATGTTCGCCTCCTTCGACCCGGTCGCCCTCGACACGGCCTGCGCCGACGCCTGCAACGCGATGCCGGTTCAGGCGGGCAGCAAGCTGGCCGACGAGCTGGCCGCGCACGGCGACTGCCATCACGACCACTTCACCAACACCTTCCCGGTCACGAACTGGCATTCCTGCATCGAGCACGCCGTCAAGATCGGCCTCGGCAGCAAGGAGTACGAGCTGATCAAAGTTCAATAATGCAGCAGTGCACAGCGGGCGGGAGATTTCCCACCCGTTTTGCCTTGATAGTATGGAAGAAAGGGGATGACGCCGTGCGTCCGATCGCACTGACGGGCTCCCATGTCGGGGAATTCTGGGCCCTCAGGCGCGCGCTGCTTTCCGAGCTGGGGGAGCTGCCCGGCGGAGGCGGGGCGCAGACGTTGGAGGAGGCGAGCCGGGTTTACTTTCTGTCCCACATCGGGCGGGATCTCTTCTGCTGGGGGATCCCGGCGGAGGACGGGCTCGCCGCCTGCGGCTCGCTCTGCCTTTTCGAGCGGCTGCCCTACCCCGGCAACCCGGCGGGAAAAGAGGGTTATCTTCTCAACGTCTACACCTGCCCGGAATTCCGCGGGAGGGGATATGCCTCCCGGATTCTGGAGGAAATGATCCGCTTCGCGGGAAAAAATGGCATCGGGCGGCTGTGGCTCTCCGCCAGCGATATGGGCAGGCCGCTCTACCGCAGGGCCGGCTTTTCGGACAGGGGAAATGAAATGGAGCTGTTCCCAAAATCCGGACAGGGGCCGGACAGATGACCGTTTTTCTCCCATCAGACAGAAAACCACCTCCGCAGCATCGCTGCTTCGGAGGTGGTTTCTTTTTCACAGAATTTTGCTGCCGGATACTAAAGCTGCATCGTGCAGCGGACGGTAAAGCGCTCCCGGCCGGTGTAGGTGCAGGTGAACAGGGTCAAATCCCAGTCCCCGGACTCCATCCGCTCCACGTCGTTTCCGCCGATAATTTCGGTGCAGGCGACACGGTACTCCCACACGTTGCCGTCGATGTCGGTGAAGGTCAGAATGTCCCCCGCCGCCAGAGCGGTCAGCTTTTTAAAATGCGACTGATAGTCGTGACCGGCGATAATCATGCCCTCGCTCACGCTCCCCTGATACAGGCAGGGCGCCTGCCGGAGCATCTGGTCGCTGCACACGTCCAGCACCGGAAGCACCAGCTCCAGCGCCGGAATTTCCAGCACGCCGACATAATCCAGCCCCTCCAGATTCAGGGCCGGCGCTACCGGCTGCGCAGCGGGGACGACTGCCTGCTCAGCCTCCGGCTTTTGGGGGATGGCCTCCAGCAGCATCCGCGCGCTCTTCTCCACAGACGCCGACGCACGCTGTTCGTCCGCAGCATTGTAGGCAGTCAGCCCTCCTGCCGCCGCAATGCACAGCACGCCGGCTGCCAGAAAGGCGGCCGCGCGGCTACGCCTCATGGTCCTTCTTTCCGCGCTTCCAGCCGAGCCAGCCGATGGAAAAGAGGAGAATGCCGGCGATGGTCAACACCTGCACCGGCCACCAGAGGGTGCCCGTCTGCGGCAGGCCGGCCTCCGGAGTCGGGTCGTCAGGCAATTCCTCGATATCCGGCTGATCCGGTTGATCCCCCTCATCGCCGGGACCGGGAGTCAGAGGCGTATCCGGGTCGTCAATGCCCTCCGCCGCCGTATTGGTGATGGTGAAGGAGCTGCCGTTCCGGTCAATGGAGACGGTATAGCCGTCTGCCACCGCCGTTTCCGCCACTGTGTAGCGGTGGTCATCCGGCAGGAGGCCCCAGGTGTGCCGCCAGCCGTTTTCCTCGCTGAGGGTCGTGGAGCGGTAGCGCTCGCCGTCCCGCAGAAGCGCCACCGAAACAGAAGAGGGGCGCTCCTCTCCGCCGGCATCCTCCCACACCTTGTTGACGGTGACGGAAACCGTGTCGCTTCCGCCGGGTTCCGGCGCATCGTAGTCGGTGTCCATCTTGCCGCGGGCGCTCAGCGTATACTCCCAAGTGTCCTCCGCACTCAGGTGCGGCAGCGCCACCAGGAAGGTCTGCGGCGTGTAGGTGTACCGCCCGGATTCCACCGGTTCGCCCATTACGAGGTAAAGGCCGGGCAGCAGCGGGCTCTCCGCGCTGCCCTGAAAGGCGACGGTGCCCTCCTCATCCGTCTCGCCGGACAGAACCGGCTGGGGCAGGTCCTCCCGGCCGTCCGCGAGGTCGCGCCGGAGCAGGCTTTCCAGCGTCGCAGCCATTCCGGGCCAATTCAGCTGGGTGCTGCCCTCCGCAAGCCAGTATCCGTCGTACAGGTCGAAATGGAACTCGCCGCCGTAAGCACCGGAAAAGCTGTCCGTGGGCGTAAACCGCACCGCGTCGGTCATGGCGTACACCTTGTAGAGGCTGACCTCCATGCCGCTCACCGGGCGCTCCCGGTCGGCGTCGGTGTAGGTCAGGGAGAGGCTGACCTCCCGGCTCACGTCCACCCGCTCATAGGCGCCCGCCGGAAAGGCCAGCATCGGCAGGAGCAGGCAGACCGCCAGCAGTTCAGCGATCAGAATCTTGATCGTTTTCACCAGTATTACCACCTTTCTTATGATTCATGGGAATGGAATCCAACGCCGGTTTTTGTGGGCGGGACTGCCCTCCCCAAAGCAGGAGGGCCAGCAGCGCCAGCAGAATCGGCACCGCAATCAGCGGCGCTACCGCCAGCGGCTCCAGCTGCACCGCGTCGGCCGAAACCTGAGTGTAGACCACGTCCTCCGGCGTCTCCACCCGGTGGCCGCGCACCAGCATCCGGTGCGTGTTGATGCCGTACGGCGTGCAGGTGACCAGCGTGCAGTAGTCCTTCCCCGCCTCGATGGCCAGCGCATCGAGGTCCTGCGGCTCGACGATCAGAATCTGATCCACCTCGTAGACGCAGGTCTCGTTGAGGATGTGGACGGTGAAGAGATCCCCCTCCACCAGCCGGTCGAGATTGGTGAACAGCGTCGCGGACGGCAGCCCCCGGTGGCCGGTCAGAACGGCGTGGGTCCCTTCCCCGCCGATGGGCAGCGAGGAACCCTCCATCGTCCCCGCCCCCGCCTGGAGCACGCTCTCGCTGGTGCCCAGATAAACGGGGAGGGACAGCTTGATCGCCGGAATCTCCAGATACCCGACCGCGCCGCCCGTCGAACCGAGCAGCGAAAGGTAGTCCTCCTTCTCCTCATCGGAGGGGAGAAACCGCCCCGCGTCCCCCGCGAGGGAGGCGTTGTAGTCCCGCGCCTCCTGCAAAAGCCGCTCGTACTCGGCCGCTTCCAGATGGTTGACCGTCTCCACGTAGTTGGCGATGGCCCGCGACTGGTGCAGGGAGTTCCAGTAGTCGCTGACAGTGGGGTACAGCATCAAGGAGAGGCCCACAACAAAAATGAGGACCAGAGCCAGAGTCGATTTGCTGATTTTCTTCATAGGTCTCTCCTTCGTGCCGTACCGCCGGGGGAGCGGGGCCTCCGCTCCCCCGGGATGGCAGGCGCAATTTGCGGGGATTTGCTTATCTCTCCTTGTTCTGGACGCGCTTTCTGGTCACCAGAATGACCGCCGCGCCGACCGCCAGAACGCCGCCGACCGCGTAGAAGGCCACAGTGCCCATGCCGCCGGTGCTGGGAAGCAGCTGACCGGCTTCGTTGATAACCTGAATACCGCCTTCCCCGCTGTCCCAAGCATCGTCGTCATCGGAATCCGTCCAGAGCACGTTCTGATCGGAAATCACAACTTCCACGCGAGAGGTCAACAGGTTGTAACCGGCAGGAGCCTTCACTTCTTCGAGGTAGTAGGTGCCGTTGGCAAGGCCCTGAATGGTGAGTTTGCCGCCGGTGGCGACCAGAGTCTCCGCCGCAGTCTCTTCTTCGCTGACAACAGGGCGGTAAATGCCGTTCTTCTCGTCATAGAAGAGCTTGATTTCGTTGCCGCCGGTTTCCGCGTTGTACAGCCTAAACTCCGCGTTGCCGATCGACTCATTGCCCAGCAGGGCGCCATCACCGTCGGTCTTGACCACGTCGAACTTGAAGGTCTCGACCATCACTGTATCATGGGCAGATTCCTGCGCGGAATAGGTCAGCCAGGCGGTGTTGTCGTTGGTGGCGGTAGAAATTTTGGCGTCTTTATTCAGCGTCGCGCTGTAAGTAATGATGATCTCTTCATTTTCATTGTAATCGGCGCCGTCCAGCGTGATTTCGAAGGTGCAAGTACCATCGCCATCAGCGACATTGTAGTTAACACTGCCCTCAGCAGGGACTTCGTTATCAATCTTGATGCTGCCCTTGTCCAGCGTCAGGCCGGACTCCATGACATCGTGAATCACGATATCGCCGTCAGTGCCCTTGCCGTCGGTCACGGTGATCTTGAAATTGACCACGTCGCCGATGCTGGCGGTGGTTTCGTCGACGTCACCGGTTTCCTCGACAATCACCTTTTCGATGGCGGGAATGGAGTTCTTTTCTTCCAGGATCTGGCTACTTTGATAGGTAAACAGCGAGCAGAGAGAACCGAGGGTCGTGTCCACGAAGTAGTAACCGGCGGGCAGATCTTCAATTTCAATCGTTCCACTCTCAGTGCATTCCGCAAAGCCGGTGGCGGTCTTACCAGTCACATGTTCGGATAGATATTCCGCGAAATCGGCGGCATCGAACTCCTCGGTAACAGAGACGTTGTAGAGGCCGGTGTCTCCGATTTCATCGAGAGAGATCGTTTTCTTATCGTAAGCCGCCACATCCTGATACCACGCACTGTCATCGTCAATGGTATAAGCATAACTCGACTCCGCATCTGTCCCGGTGGAAGTCACTTCGAAAATCTGGTACGCGGTGTATGTCTCACCTTTGAGGCCGTTTGTAATGGTAATACTCGCCGCCGAGACGGGGAGGGAGACGGCGCTGCCGACCATGAGGGCGGCCGCCAGGGCAATGAGTCGTTTCTTCAACATTTGGATTTCTCCTTTCGGTTGGTCGTGGGTGTGTGGTTGTACGAAAGCCGGTTACTCGCCGCGGCTCGCCCCCCTTCTGCGGCAGACCGCCAGCAGCGCGCCCGCGCTCAGGGTCAGCGCCGCGCCCAGCGCCAGCATGGGTTTCGCGCCGGTTCCGCCCGTGCTGGGCAGCACCGCGCCGGCCGTGTTGGTGCAGGTGACCGCGGCTGTATCGCCAGCCGCGACTGTCACAGTCGTGGAGGCGCCGGGGGTCTGGGTAGCAGTGGCGCCCGTCCAGCTCACCGAGTAGCCGTCGTGGTTTACCTCGGTGATGACGGCAGCCGCGTTGGCGGGCAGGTCCGCGATGGTGAGCGTCTCGCCGTGCGAGAGTTCGATGTAAGCCTGTTCGCTGCCGTTCACCGCGCTGATTTCGCCGTTTTCGTCAAAGGTGATGGTGCCGGAACCGGTCACCTGCTCATCCTTGCTGATGGTGTAATCATATTGGCCGCTCAGAGGTTTTTGCTCAGCGTCTGACAGCTCAATTTCAAACTGGAATTTCGCCGTGCCGTCAGGGTCCTCGCCGTCCGTCCGCTGGATCTTCTTCGTGATGGAGAGGCTGCCGTAAGGCTCACCGTAGCGGTTTGTAATGGTAATTGTCTCGGGGTCCTCCGTCGAAGAAAGCTCTGTCAGCGCTACCATTCCATCGGATTTATCTTCATCTGTGTCGGTTGTGCTGTTTCCGATGTATTGCAGCTCCTCCGTTGCGCCGGTGTTGTCGCCTTCACCGTCAAAGCTCTCCTCAATCGTGTAGGTCTTGCCCGTATCGAGCCAGAAGGTGTACGCGCCGTCTTCTTTAACGAGATCGGAGTACTTGACGCTGCCGACGGGCGTT
>CALXIG010000065.1 GCA_944388305.1 uncultured Clostridia bacterium | reverse complement strand
GCCTTGGCCGCGATGATGTGCATGAGCGGGCCGCCCTGGGTGCCCGGGAAGATCGCCTTGTCAATGGCCTTGGCGAGGGACTCCTTGCAGAGAATCATGCCGCCGCGGGGACCGCGGAGGGTTTTGTGGGTGGTCGTCGTGACGACGTCCGCATAGGGGACGGGGTTCATGTGCTGTCCGCCCGCCACCAGACCGGCGATGTGGGCCATATCGACCATCAGGTAAGCGCCGCAGGCGTCGGCGATCTCGCGGAACCTGGCGAAGTCGAGGGCGCGGGGATAGGCGGAGGCGCCGGCGACGATGAGCTTGGGTTTGACCTCCATCGCCTGCTCCATCAGCTTGTCGTACTCAATAAAACCTTCGTCATTGATGCCGTAAGGGACAAAGTTGTAGTAGCTTCCGGAAAGATTGACCGGCGAACCGTGGGTCAGGTGGCCGCCGTGCGCCAGGTTCATGCCGAGGACGGTGTCGCCGGGCTTGAGCAGGGCAAAATAGACGGCGAGGTTGGCCTGCGCGCCGGAGTGCGGCTGGACGTTGGCGTGCTCCGCGCCGAACAGCCTGCACGCGCGTTCACGGGCGATGTTCTCGACAATGTCGACGTCCTCGCAGCCGCCGTAATAGCGCTTGCCGGGGTAGCCTTCGGCATATTTGTTTGTGAGGACCGACCCCATCGCCGCCATCACAGCGGGGGAGACGATATTCTCGCTCGCAATCAGCTCGATGTTGCGGCGCTGGCGCTTCAGCTCAAGGCCCATCGCCTCCGCAACCTCCGGATCGGTTTTGGACACAAAGCCGATGGTATTCATCAGATCCTGATACATCAAAAATTCATCCTTTCACAGCAAAAATGCAATCACATTTAACAGTATACCGGATTTCTGTACATTTTTCAAGTCCCCTGCCTCACGAGATTCGGACAATTCTTCCCGGCGTTTTTAGACAGAATGTACACGACGCAAGAAAAAGTGTCCGTTCATAAAATACAATCACGAATTGCCTGTCCGGCAGCGCCCGCAAATCCAGTTGAGAATATCCGCGTAGACCTCCTGCCGGTTGATCTCGTTGAGAATTTCATGGCGCGCGCCGGGGTACAGGCGCACCGTCAGGTCGCGCACGCCCGCCTGCCGGAGAAGGGACTCCACCTCCCGGACGCCCTTTCCGTAATTGCCGACCGGGTCCTCCTCCCCGGAAGTCAGCAGGATGGGCAGCTCCTTCGGCACCCGTTCCGCCCAGCGCGGACCGGAGACCCCCCGCAGCAGGGCCAGCAGGTCCCGGAATCCGGCCGCGGTGAAGAGAAAATTGCAAAGCGGGTCGGACGCATACCGCCGGACAATCTCCCGGTCGCGGGAAAGCCAGGCGTACTCCCCCTCCTCTCTGGGGAAGCGGCGGTTGTAGCTGCCGAAGGTCATGCGGTTGAGCAGCCTGCTGCGGTAATGGTCCCCCTTGCAGGCGGCGATCAGGCCGGCCGCCCGGGAACCCGCTCCGGCAGCGGGGTTGCTCCCCGAGGTACCGCAGATGACGGCGCCGTCCAGCTCGTCCCCGTAGCGGACGAGGTACCGTCTCGCCACAAACGACCCCATTGAATGGCCGAAGAGGAAAAAGGGCAGCTCCGGGAAGCGCTCCTTCGCCATTCGGGTCATCCGGTGCAGGTCCTCCGGTAGCAGAAGGTCGCCGTCCCGCCCGGCAAAAAATCCACGCTCGGAGGGCGCGGCTGTCCGGCCGTGACCGAGGTGGTCGTGGCCGCAGACCGCAACCCCCTCCCCGCAGAGAAAGCGGGCGAAATCCTCGTACCGCTCGAGATACTCGCACATACCGTGCGAAATCTGCACGACGCCGCGGGGCGCTCCCGCCGCCGGCAGGTAAAAATAGCAGGCGGCCCGCGTTTTGCCGTCCGCGCTCAAAAAGCTCTGCTGTTCTTTGACAAATGCCATGGTTCTCCCCTCTTTCTGAAAGAATCGGAAACAAATTCCCCCTTTATCATACCCGATTTTACACAAAAAGGAAAGGGGTTCACCTCCCTTCCCCGAAAATTTCACCGATTTCCTCTCGAATGTTCAGATACCCTTCACATTTCCCTTCTATAATAGTTGCTGTTAAGAATTCCGCAGCGCGGCCTCGCACCGCATCTGCAAAAAGGAGAACCATCATGCAGTTATTGAAACGCAAACCGGCTGATCCGGTCGCTTCCTCCGGTCCGGCTGCCCCGAAACGGAAAAAACGCTGGATCAAGTGGATTGTCATCGCCCTCGCGGCAGCGCTGGCGGTGGCACTCACCGTTCGCGCCTGTATGCCGCAGAATCCGGGGCAGCAGGCCATGTCCGAGCTGACGTATCAGTATGAGACCGTCGCCCGCCGGGACATCACCGAAGCGCTTTCCTACTCCGGCACTCTGGAGCCCGCCGATTCCTACAACGTCACCGCGCTGGTGAGCGGCGAGATCCTGGAAGCTCCTTTTGAGGAGGGCGACGTGCTGGAGGAGGGCGCCGCGCTTTACACTGTCGACACCGACAACGCGCAGCGCTCCATCGACCAGGCCGAACTGTCTCTCGAACAGGCGCAGATGAGCTATGACCGCACGGCGAGAAGCCTCGAAGACCTCACTGTCACCGCATCCGCTTCCGGCACCGTCATCTCGCTGGACGTCGAGCCGGGCGATGAGGTGCAGGCCGGACAGCAGCTCGGGACGCTGCGGGACAGCTCCGTCATGCTCCTCAAGGTTCCCTTCAACGCGGCGGACGCCGCCGCCATCTCGGCCGGAGACGCCGCCTCGGTGACAGTAAGCGGCAGCGCGGAAACTCTCTCCGGAACCGTCCGCAAGGTAAACGGCGCCGAAGAGGTGCTCTCCGGCGGGATGATTGTCCGCTATGTCACCATTGAGGTGTCAAACCCCGGCGCGCTCACAGCTGACATGGCCGGTTCCGCCATGGTCAACGGAATCGCCTGCAACGCCGAAGGGACCTTCTCCTATCAGAGCGAGGCGGCCATCACCGCCGGAACCTCGGGTACCGTTGTCTCCATCTCCGCGGGCGAGGGCAGCTGGGTCAACGAAGACGGGACTATCCTGACCCTCGAGAGCGACGAGCTCGCCGACTCCCTGCGCAGCAGCGAAATCTCGCTGGAAAACGCACAGCTTTCGCTGGAAAACGCACAGGAGCAGCTCGAAAATTACCAGATCACCTCCCCCATCGCGGGCACCGTCATCCAGAAAAACTACAAGGCCGGAGATACGCTCAACAGCGCGTCAATCGGCACCCTCTGCACCATCTACGACCTTTCCTACCTGACCATGACCTTAAACGTCGATGAGCTGGATATCAGCGACATCGAGGAAGGGCAGAAGGTCACCATCACCGCCGACGCGGTGGAAGGGAAGACCTATGAGGGCGAGGTGACCTCCATCAGCGTGCAGGGCACCACCTCCGGCGGCGTGACGACCTACCCCGTCACCATCCGCATCGACGAAACCGACAGCCTCCTCCCCGGCATGAACGTCGACGCCCAGATCATTGTGGAGTCGGCCAAGCAGGTGCTGACCGTCCCGTCCGGAGCCGTCCAGCGCGGCAACCGCGTGCTGGTCAGCGTGGAGAGCGAGGCCGGAAAGGCGGCTCTCGCCGCGCTCGAAGAATCCGGCGCAGAAAACGACGCCCCGGAAGGCTACGTCTACGCCGAAGTGACCCTCGGCGTCAGCGACGGGGACTATATCGAGATCATATCCGGTCTCTCCGAAGGGGATGAGATCGCCTACGCCGCCATGGCCGCTTCCGGCACAGACGACACCTTCCAGATGGGCGGCATGGATATGGGCGGCTTCGGCGGCGCCATCACCGTCTCGCCCGGCGGAGGCGGCGGAATGCCCTCGCCCCCGAGCGGCGGCTTCGGCGGAATGGGGGGACAGTAATGTACGAAACACCCGCCGTCTCCCCGGCGCCCTCCCTGATCGAATTCCGCGACGTGTATAAGCTCTACCAGATGGGGGATGAGACCGTCCGCGCGGTGGACGGCGTCTCCTTCACCATCAGGAAGGGAGAGTTCGCCGCCATCGTCGGCCAGTCCGGTTCGGGAAAATCGACCTGTATGAACATCATCGGCTGCCTCGACATCCCGACAAGCGGCCAGTACCTGCTCGGCGGGGAGGATGTGGGGCAGATGAACGACAACCAGCTCGCCGCCCTGCGCAACCGGACCCTCGGCTTTATTTTCCAGCAGTATAACCTCATTCCAAAGCTCAACGTGCTCGAAAACGTCGAGCTTCCCCTCCTTTACGGCGGGGTCCGCACATCCGAGCGGGCGCGCCGGGCACAAGCCGCCCTGGAGCGGGCGGGGCTCTCCTCCAAGCTCCAAACCTACCCGAACCAGCTCTCCGGCGGCCAGCAGCAGCGGGTCTCCATCGCCCGGGCGCTGGCGGGCGACCCCTCGGTCATCCTCGCTGACGAGCCGACCGGCGCGCTCGATTCCAAAACCGGGCGGGAGGTCCTGCATTTCTTAGAGGAACTCCACCGCCAGGGCAACACCATCGTCCTCATCACCCACGACAACAGCATCGCCGCCCACGCCCAGCGGATCATCCGCCTGGAGGACGGGAAGGTCATCTATGACGGCCCCTCCGGCGGCAAGGGCTCGGTCGTGCAGGCGGACGAAGAAAGCGAGGGGACGGCATGAATTTCTTACAGTGCTTCCGCCTCGCCCTCAAGGCCATCTGGAGCAGCAAGATCCGCTCCCTCTTAACCATGCTGGGCATCATTATCGGCGTCTCGGCCGTCATCACCATCGTGGGACTCGGCAACGGCATGGAGCTTTATATGACCGAGCAGTTCGCGTCCCTCGGCACCACCACCCTCACCGTCAACATCACCGGCCGCGGCAGCAGCCGCAGCATCTCGGACGATGAAATGTACGCGCTGGTGGAGGAAAATCCCGCCGTCCTTGACGCCGTCACCCCCACCGTCTCGGTCATGGGGAGCGCCAAAATCGGGCGGGATACCTTAAGCTCTACCGTCACCGGCGTCGGGGAGGACTATCTTTCCATCAAAGGCTACACCATCGCGCAGGGGCGCGGCATCCAGTACACGGATATTTTGAACCGCCAGAAGGTGTGCGTCATCGGCAGCTATGTTGCGCTGGAATATTTCGGCGGCGCGGCGGTGGGCGAGACCATCCGCATCTCCGGCAGCCCCTACACTGTCGCCGGCGTCCTGAATGAAATCAGCGACAGCACCAGCGAGTCCGGCTCCGACAACCTCATCCTCATCCCCTACACCAACGCCGCGAAAATGTCCTTTATGGGCAGCATCTCGAGCTACACCTTCACCGCGGTGGACGAGGACAGTGTAACCGCCGCCAAAACCGTCGTGGAGGATGCGCTCTACGACTTTTATGAAGACGACAACGCCTACTCCGTCATCGCGATGAGCGAGATCCTTGACATTATGAACGACATGATCGACATCATGGTCACCATTCTGGCCGGCATCGCGGCTATCTCGCTGGTGGTCGGCGGCGTCGGCATCATGAACATCATGCTCGTCTCTGTCTCCGAGCGGACCCGCGAGATCGGCATCCGCAAGTCGCTGGGGGCGAGGCAGCGGGATATCCTGTTCCAGTTTGTCATCGAGGCTGCTGTCACCAGCGCCATCGGCGGCATTCTGGGCATCCTGTTCGGCTATCTGTTCTCTTCCGCCGCAAGCGCCGTCATCGTCGCGCTTCTCGATACGGACATGGCGGTCACCCCTACGGCCGGCTCCATTCTCATGGCCTTCGGCATCTCGGTGGCCATCGGCGTCGTCTTCGGCTACCTGCCCGCCCGCAAGGCGGCGCGCCTGAACCCCATCGACGCCCTTCACTACGACTGATTTTCAAGGAGGAATCTTTGATGATAAACCGCAAAACCATCCTCTGCCTCGCGCTGGCCGCTGCGGCGGCCTTCAGCTGCTCCGCGCCGGTCTCGGCCATCGGCAGCGCGGAGCTCGCCGCCCTTCAGTCCATGGGCGTCATTCAGGGGAATGTCCACGCCGCCGCGACCCGCGGGGAATTCGCCCGGATGCTGGTCGCCGTCTCCGGCCGGCTGGACACCGTCTCCGCGGCGTCCTCGACCTCGCCCTTCACCGACGTTCCCTACACCAACCAGTACGCGGGGTACATCAAAACCGTCGCGCAGGAAGGCACCATGCGGGGATATCTCGACGGGACCTTCCGTCCGTCCAACGGTATTCTGCTGGAGGAGGCGGCCGCTTCCGCCCTCAGCCTGCTCGGATACAGCGGCGGAAGCGCTGAGGAGCAGCTCCGGCAGGCTTCCTCGCTCGGATTGCTGAACGGCATTTCCAAATCTGCGGGGCAGACCCTCTCGGTCGGAGAGTGCGCTTCCCTCTTTGACAATCTCCTGAACGCGCAGACCGCCGGCGGCCAGACCTACGCCGCCTCGCTTGGGATTGCCGGCACCTCCGGCGGCGTTGATTACACCGCCGCGGTGGCCAACGCACTCCAGGGCCCGTTCCTCTGCACCGAAAACGTCGAAAACGTCGTGCCTTTCGCGGGCAGCATGGCGGTCGTCTACCTGAACGGCAGCAGCGCCTCCCTCTCTGACCTGGATAAAAACGACGTCATCTACTACAATGCCGAGATGCGCACCATCTGGGCCTACCGCAACCGCGTCACCGGCACCTATACCGCGGCCTCGCCCGACACCTCCTCTCCCACATCGGTCACAGTGGCCGGTCAGAACTATTCGGTCACCGGCAGCGCCGCCTATGCCCTCTCC
>CALXIG010000064.1 GCA_944388305.1 uncultured Clostridia bacterium | reverse complement strand
ACCGTCTCCCGGATGCGGATTTCCGTCTCCATCAGGAGGCTGGCGGGAGGCTCTTCCCCCTGCACCAGCCAGCGGAAGGCCCGCTGGACCGCCTCATATCCCTGCTGGAAGGGCTGCTGGCAGATGGTCGCCTGAATGATTCCGCTTTTGAGCATTTCGACGGTGGAAGGGACGCTGTCCATCGCGACGATGCGGGGGCGCCGCTCCTCGGGCAGCTCGAGCACCGCCCGGCAGACGCCGTAGGAGCCCGCCGCGACCAGGATGAGCCCATCGAGCGGCCGGGCGGCGAGCATCCGGGAGGCAGCGGCGTAGGCGCGGACGTCGTCGTCGCCCGTCTCGTCGATATCGGCGACGCGCAGGGCGGGGAAGCGCTCCCGAATGACCCGCCTGACCCCCGCAATCCGCTGGTTGTGTCCGAGAATCTTGACCGACCCGGTGAAAATGCCGATATCCCCCGCGCCGCGCAGCAAAAGCCCCATCATGCCGCAGGCCGCCTCGCCGCTTTGGCGGTAGTCGGGACCGATATAGCACAGGCGCCTGCTGCCCTCCACGTCGGTGTTGAGGGTGAAAACGCCGGTCCCTTCCTCCGTCATGGCGTCGATGGCGTCGATAACGGCGGGGTCATTGATGGGATTCAGGATGAGGACGTTGACCCGCCCGCGCAGCTCCTCTGCGGCGGCGAGCTGGACGGCGGGATCGTACCCTTTGATGGTGCGGACCAGGACGGTGATGCCGTAATCACGCAGCCCCTCCGCCGCCTCCTGCACGCCGCGGAGCACCTCATCGAAAAAGGAGACCCCCTCGGCCGTCAGCAGCACGCCGATGACGTAGGACTTTTTGCGGGCGGCGAGCGCCTTGCCCGCGATATTCGGCCTGTAGCCGAGCTGCTCGGCGACCCGGCGGACCAGCGCTTCCTTTTCCGGGCTGACCCGGCCGCGGCCGTTTAATACCCGGTCGACCGTTCCGCGGGAGACGCCGCTGATTTCGGAAATCCGTTTGATGGTGACCGACAAGCGTGTTTCCTCCTTTCCGTTTCCGGCCTAGCGGATGTGCAGGAGCACACCAGCGGCCTTCTCCTTCTCATTAAAGCATCATTTGCAAAAAATGTCAATGATTTTGCCGGAATTCCCTTGACAGAACGGCTGGAATGTGGTATTTTTGAGCTATAAGCTGTGTTCGTGTTGTGCTCGGGCACAGGCACACTGAGATCAGATCGCAGGCAGGAGGAATTTTCCATGACAACCATCACCAGAGAACCGTTCGGCGTCACCCGTTCCGGGGAGCCGGTCGAACGCTATTTTCTCGACAACGGCAAAATCCGCGCGGGCATCCTCACCTATGGCGGAATCGTGCAGTCCCTCTTCGTTCCGGACCGGGCGGGCAATCCGACCGACGTCGTCCTCGGCTATGACACGCTGGCCGAATACGAAGCGGGCGACAAGTATCTGGGCGCCCTCATCGGGCGGCACGCCAACCGCATCGGCGGCGCGCGCTTTTCCCTGAACGGGAAGGAGTACGCGCTCTTTGCAAACGACAAGGGCAACCACCTCCACGGCGGCCGGGAAGGCTTTGACCGCAAGGTCTGGACAGCGGAGGTCTGCGGCGGGGCGCTCAAGCTCACCTACACGAGCCCCGATGGGGAGGAGGGGTACCCCGGCAACCTCGCGGTTGCGGTGACCTACTCGCTGTCGGACGACAACGCCCTCACCCTCGACTACACCGCCAAAAGCGACGCCGACACCGTCTGCAACCTCACCAACCAAAGCTACTTCAACCTTGCCGGGCAGGCGAGCGGGGATGTGCTGAATCAGTACATCCAGGTTTTCGGCTCCCACTACACCCCGACCGACGAAAAATCCATCCCCACCGGCGCGCTGGCCCCGGTCGAGGGGACTCCGATGGACCTGCGCAGGCCCACCCGCATCGGCGCGCAGATCGACAGCGATTTCGAGCAGCTCGCCTGGGCGGGCGGCTACGACAACAACTGGGCCATCGACGGAGAGCCCGGCACCCTGCGGCAGATGGCCTACGCCTGCGACGAGGGGACCGGCATCACCCTGACAGCCTTCACCACCCTGCCCGGGATGCAGTTCTACGCCGGCAACTATCTCGACGGCGTTCTCCCCGGCAAGGGGAAGAGCACCAACGGCCGCCGCTGCGGCTTCTGCCTCGAGAGCCAGTATTTCCCCAACGCCCTGCACTGTCCGGATTTCGCGCAGCCCATTCTCCGGGCAGAGGATACCTTCCATGCCGTAACCTGCTACCGGTTCGGCACCCTCTGATTTTGAAAGGAGCGAATCAAGATGAAAAACATCCCGGAAGTCAAGCTTGGACTCATCGCGGTCAGCCGCGACTGCTTCGTCATCTCCCTGTCGGAGCGCCGCCGCGCCGCCGTCGCCGAAAGCTGCGCCAGGGCCGGCGTCAGCGTCTACGAGAGCAAGGTGACCGTCGAGAGCGAGCTGGACATGCAGAAGGCGGTTGCCGACGTCAAAGCCGCCGGCTGCAACGCGCTGCTCGTTTTTCTGGGCAACTTCGGCCCCGAGACCCCTGAAACCCTCATCGCCAGACACTTTGACGGCCCCGTCATGTACGCGGCTGCCGCCGAGGAGAGCGGAAACGACCTCATCAACGGCCGCGGCGACGCCTACTGCGGGATGCTCAACTGCTCGTACAACCTCGGGCTGCGCAAAATTCCGGCCTACATCCCCGAATATCCGGTCGGCACCGCCGATGATATCGCCGGGATGGTTAAGGATTTCCTGCCCGTCGCCCGCGCCCTCATCGGGCTTGCCCACCTGAAGGTCATCACCTTCGGCCCCCGCCCGCAGGACTTCTTCGCCTGCAACGCCCCCATCAAGCCCCTCTACGACCTTGGCGTCGAGATCCAGGAGAACTCCGAGCTCGACCTGCTGGTCAGCTACCGCGCCCACAAGGACGATCCCCGCATCCCCGGCGTCATCGCCGATATGGCGGCGGAGCTCGGCAAGGGCAACCAGTACCCCGACCTGCTCGAGCGGATGGCGCAGTATGAGCTGACCCTCCTCGACTGGGCGGAGCAGAACAGGGGCGACCGCGATTATGTGGTCTTCGCCAACAAGTGCTGGCCCGCTTTCCCGAGCGAGTTCGGCTTTGAGCCCTGCTACGTCAACAGCCGCCTCGCCTCCCGCGGCATTCCGGTCGGCTGCGAGGTCGATATCTACGGCGCCCTGAGCGAGTACATCGGCGCCTGCGTCACATTGGACGCCGTCACCCTGCTGGACATCAACAACTCCGTTCCCGCCGATCAGTATGAGGACGGGGTCAAGGGCAAATACAACTACGCCCACACCGACCTCTTCATGGGCTTCCACTGCGGCAACACCCCCGGCTGCAAGCTCTGCGACGGCGGCATCAAGTACCAGCTCATCCAGAACCGCCTGCTCGAAAACGGCAATACCCCCGATATCACCCGCGGCACCCTGGAGGGCGACATCGCCCCCGGCGCGATCACCTTCTTCCGCCTCCACGGCAATGCAGACGCCACGCTTCAGGCCTATGTCGCCCAGGGCGAGGTGCTGCCCGTTCCGACCAACTCCTTCGGCGGCATCGGCGTCTTCGCCATCCCGGAGATGGGCCGTTTCTACCGCCACGTGCTGATCGCCAAACACTATCCGCACCACGGCGCGGTGGCCTTCGCCCACTGCGGCAAGGCGCTCTGGAGCATCTTCAAATTCCTCGGCGTTGAGGACGTCGCCTTCAACCAGCCGAAATCCATGCTCTACAAGACTGAGAACCCCTTCGCGTGAGCCTCTCCGAAAAAACGCCGCCGTCCGTCTGAAAAGGCGGGCGGCGGATTTTTGCTGTGTGCGCGGAGAAAAGATCATGCGCCGCCTTCGTGAGCGCGCGCTTTGGAGGCAATAAGACACAAATAAGCCACAAAATCCGGCCTTCTCGGCCATGAGAAAAAAGAAAGAACCCCGCAAACGCCTTGTTTACGGGGACTTTACCGACAAGCTGCCGGTATCAGCGCGGGATAAAAACAAACCGCGCACCCACCAATGTGTGTGCGCGATTTTGCTGCGGCTCCAAGCCGCTGGAGCTGAAGATCGGACTTGAACCGACGACCTGCTGATTACGAATCAGCTGCTCTACCGACTGAGCCACTTCAGCGTCAGAAATACTGTGGGACTTTCCACAGTATTTCTATTATACCACACTTTTTCCGGTTTGTAAAGGGGTTATTTTACGAGAAAGGCGAGAAACCGGCAGCCCTCGCGGCTCAGGGCGATCATTCCATGAGGTTTGGAGGAGTCGTAGTAGATGGCATCCCCCTCGGAGAGAATTTTTTCCTTGCCGTTGACAACGATCCGCAGGGTGCCGGAGAGAATGTAGTCAAACTCCTGCCCCTCGTGGCGGGAAAGGGCGATGGGGGCGTCCTGCTGCGCCTCGATGTAGGGGGCTTCGACCAGATAAGGGTCGGCAAGCTTGCCGCTGAACTTGTAGGCGAGGTGCTGATACTGGAAGCTCTCGCGGCGGGTCACCGAGAGGCCCTGTCCCTTGCGGACAACCGAGTAGGACTTGAGCTTGGGGTTGCTGCCGCTTAAAAGCTCGACGATATCCACCTTGAATTTGGCGGCGCACTTGCCGAGGAAGGTCACAGAGAAATCCTGCTCGCCGGATTCGCAGGCGGCATACTGCTCCGGCGTGGTGTCGGTCGCCTCCGCCATCTCTTCGATACTGAATTCCAGAATCTCCCGCAGTCCGCGCAGGCGCATCCCGATTTCTTTCATGCTTTCGTTCATAGTATTCCCTCGTTTCTTCGAATGGGTGGGTGTTTTTTATTCAGTATAGCACATTGTGCGGGAAAAATCAATTTCTCATTGTGTACAACAAAAATATTTGACAGGAACGAGTTTTTGTGGCATAATATTTTGTGAAGCGGTGAGATTTCAATATTTTATCGCGTGGGATTTTTTCGCTTCCGCGCGTGCAAAGTGTGGTTTCTGTCCCAAAATCGGCATTATAGAACATTTTGATTTGCAAAAAGCGAAAAATTTCCAAAAAAATGCGGATTGTGCAATCGCGCGGAATCGATTATAATAAAAAATACCTGTACTCTGAGTTTTTTGGAAAGGAGCTCGCTTCCATGTATAAAATTGTGAAAAAGGAGCGCCTCAACCCCACTGTCGCCAAAATGGTGGTCGAAGCGCCTTTGATCGCGAAGAAGGCCGAACCGGGCCAGTTCATTATCTTCCGCGCGAAGGAGAATTCCGAGCGCATCCCCCTGACCATCGCCGATTTTGACCGCGAAGCCGGGACAGTCGCCATCATCTACCAGATTGTCGGCGCGGGCACCATGGAGCTCGACACCCTGGAGGAGGGGGACTGCCTCCACGATTTTGTCGGGCCTCTGGGCGTCCCCAGCCGGGTGGAGGGCTTAAAAAAGGTCGCCGTCGTGGGCGGCGGCGTGGGCTGCGCCATTGCCTATCCCGTCGCCAAAAAGCTCCACGAGCTGGGCGCCGAGGTTCACACAGTCGCCGGCTTCCGCAATCAGGACCTGGTCATCCTCGAGGATGAGTTCCGCGCTGTCTCCGACCGGCTCTGCATGATGACCGATGACGGCAGCTACGGCGAAAAGGGCGTCGTCACCAAAGCGCTCGAGCAGCTCATCGAGGAGGGCAACCAGTATGACGAGGTCATCGCCATCGGGCCGCTCATCATGATGAAATTCGTCTGCGCGCTCACCAAGCAGTACGGCATCAAAACCACCGTGTCGATGAACCCCATCATGATCGACGGCACCGGCATGTGCGGCGGCTGCCGCCTCACCGTCGGCGGCGAAACCAGGTTCGCCTGCGTCGACGGTCCCGATTTCGACGGCCACCTGGTCGACTTTGACGAGGCGATGCGCCGCGGCGCTACCTATCGCGATTTTGAGCAGCACGCCCGCGAGGCGGAATGCAATCTTCTCAAAAAGGAGGTCCAATGACCATGGCCTTTCAGCGCAATCTGGACATGAAAAAGTGCCCCATGCCCTCCCAGGACCCGGGCGTCCGCAGCAAAAACTTCGACGAGGTCGCCCTCGGTTATACATACGAGATGGCGGTCAATGAAGCCCGCCGCTGCTTAAACTGCAAGAATAAGCCCTGCGTCTCCGCCTGCCCCGTCGCCATCGACATCCCCGCCTTCATCGAGCGGGTGGCCAACGAGGACATGGAGGGCGCTTATGCGATCATTCACCGTTCGAGTTCTCTGCCCGCCGTCTGCGGCCGCGTCTGCCCGCAGGAGAACCAGTGCGAGGGCAAGTGCGTCCGCGGGATCAAGGGCGAGCCGGTCGGCATCGGCCGCCTCGAGCGCTTTGTCGCCGACTGGCACCGCGAGCATCACGCCGAAGCGCCCCAAATGCCCGAACAGAACGGGCACAGGGCCGCCGTCATCGGCGCGGGTCCCGCAGGACTCACTGCCGCCGGGGATCTGGCCAAAATGGGCTACAAGGTGACGGTTTTTGAGGCGCTGCACCTGGCGGGCGGCGTGCTGGTCTACGGCATCCCGGAATTCCGCCTCCCCAAGGCTATCGTCCAGCAGGAAATTGACAACCTGAAGGCCATCGGCGTGGATATCGAGACCAACATGGTCATCGGCAAGGTGCTCACCGTCGACGATCTGTTCGACATGGGCTACGAGGCGGTCTTTATCGGCTCCGGCGCGGGCCTGCCCCGCTTTATGGGCATCCCCGGCGAGAGTCTCAAGGGCGTTTACTCCGCAAACGAGTACCTCACCCGCATCAACCTCATGAAGGCCTACCAGCCCGGCTCCCGCACGCCCATCCTCCGCTCCCGCAAGGTGGCGGTCGTGGGCGGCGGCAACGTCGCGATGGACGCCGCCCGCTGCGCCAGACGGCTGGGCGCGGAGGAGGTCTCCATCGTCTACCGCCGCGGCATGGCGGAGCTCCCCGCCCGGAAAGAGGAGGTCGAGCACGCGCAAGAGGAGGGCATCGTCTTTAAGACCCTTACGAACCCTGTGGAGGTTCTGGGCGATGAGAACGGCATGGTCCGCGGCATCCGCTGCGTCGAGATGGAGCTGGGGGAACCGGACGCCTCCGGCCGCCGCCGCCCCATCGTCAAGGCGGGCAGCGAGTTCGAGATGGAGCTCGACACGGTCATTATGGCGCTGGGCACCAGCCCCAACCCCCTCATCCGCTCCACAACCCCCGGCCTGGAAGCCGACCGGCGCGGCTGCCTGATCACCCGGGATGAGAGCGGCCGCACGACCCGCCAGGGCGTCTACGCCGGCGGCGACG
>CALXIG010000063.1 GCA_944388305.1 uncultured Clostridia bacterium | reverse complement strand
AAGCCGAGCAGAAAGCAGGAAAATCAGGCGGCCAGCCGAGCTCCCGGCAGACCCCTTCAATCTGAAAGTTCTCGCAGCAGAGCGCGGCATGGGGATTCCGGAGCAGCTGATGATATTTGCGCGAGGTCCGGTCCGTCTGGAAATAAAAGCAGCTGTCTGTGATGACGCAGCTCATCATCCGGGCGGTTACGGCGTTTTCCGCCGCAGTGGCGAGCACCATTTTCCGGCTTTCGCCCAGCTCCGCAAAGAGGGCGCGCACCTGTTCTTCAAATTTTTCGCAATCTGGCATGGCGGCCAGTCTCCTTTCGTATGCCGTTCAAAGCGGAGCGCGGCGGTTCAGGTGTCGGTGCGGGTAAGCGGCCGCAGGGCGAGATTGCGGTAGACGAGATCGTCCCGGGCGGTGAAGCCCAGCGCCTCCCAGAAGCGGTTGCCCTCTTCGTTGCGGGAGAAGGCGACCAGCGCCGCTTTGGAGATTCCCTCCCGCCTGAGGGCGTCCAGCGCGGCGTTTACCAGCGCCCGGCCGATGCCGCGGCGGCGGAAGGAAACATCCACCGCCATGTGGTAAATGTAGCCACGCCTTCCGTCATGGCCGGAGAGGATGACCCCCACGATGCTGCCGCCTTCTTCCGCGGCAAAGCAGGTGGAGGGGTTGCGGGCCAGATAGCGGGCGACCCCCTCCCGGGATTCGTCTACGTCATTTAAGCCCATCCCCGGCGTGCGCAGCCAGAGAGCGTAAACCCCGTCGTAATCGTCGGGGCGCATGAGACGGATATCTGGCATGAAACAGCCTCCTGTCCTTGGGTTGGTTACGATTCCGTAAAAATCTGATATTCCTGCTTGAGTTTTGGGATGGACAGACTGAGCGCTTCCGAAACCGGATATTTTCCCAGAAGCCATCGGACAAACCGGCTGCCGAGGTAATATCCGACGTCGGAATAGCCCCGGTATCGCGCCCAGTCGCCGAAAAAAATCTGAACGCTTTCCTTTTGCCGGATTCTCCGCCAGAATTCCCGCTTGATTTCGGCGTGATGCGCCGTACACCAGTCGAGCCAGCCGTCATGGTTTTCCAGATAAAAATCATCCTGCCCATACAGACATTGTTCAAACCAGACGGCAACTCCTTCGCTGTAAAGCTGAAAAACTGCCTTGTCCTCCGCAGCACCGGCCTGCCCGAATGCGCCGCCCATGGCCCGGTGCCAGATATGCCCGATTTCGTGGGCAATGAGGGCAAACATCCGGTCCGGATCAACCCATTTCAGTTCCAGAATCTTTTCAGCCCCCAATAAAACTGCCGGTTTGCCGTTCAGTGTCGTTGCCCATCCCGCGCCGCTGCACAGTCCGAGATAAAAGACAACGCAGACATCCAAATCTGTGTGAAATTTTTGAGTAAGCTGCTCGGAAATTTTAGCGGCGGCAGATTGGAAGGAGCTGTGCGCAAACTCCAGTTCCTCCCAACTTGCGCATACATTCTGTACAACCGGAAGTATCTCCTCCTCAAAACGGTAGCAGGCGATATCGTCCATGATTTTGCCGGGAAATTCCGCTGCGATGCCTGCCGCGTATTTCTGCCATTCCGGCAAAGAAAACTGCCCGGAGGGAAAGCAGGAACGGATATGGGAAAATGTATCGATGATAGAAAGCATATCCTGATACCTCTGAGGCATGGAAACGAGTATGATTCAAGATAACGCTAACAGCATTTCCCGCACGATCTTGCAGGCCACCGCCGTGGAGGCGCCGCTCTGGTCATAGGGGGGGCTCAGCTCGTTGACGTCGCAGCCCACAATGATAGCCTTGGAGCAGACCAGGGTCACCGCCTCCCGCAGGGTGTTGAAATCCACCCCGCCAGGCTCCGGCGTGCCGGTTCCCGGGAAGACGGACGGGTCGAGGACGTCGAGATCGAGGGTGAAATAGACGGGCTTGTTCTCCAGTTCTTCGAGCGTCTCCGCAAGGCCGTTTAGGTCAAACCTGTGGGTGTTGACGTGATCTTTCCCCCAGCGGAATTCCTCCCGGTCGCCGGAACGGATGCCGAACTGGTGGATCCGGCCGTCGCCTACCAGCTCCCAGCACCGCCGGAGCACACAGGCGTGAGAGAGCCTGGCGCCCAGATAATCGTCCCGCAGGTCGGCGTGGGCGTCAAAATGCAGAATGTGCAGGCCGGGGAACTGCTGGGCCGCCGCCCGGACAGCCCCCAGGGTCACCAGATGTTCGCCGCCCAGCAGAAAGGGGAGTTTCTCGTCAGCCAGGATGGCAGCTGCGCGCTCCTCGATGTCCGAAAGCGCGTCCTCGGGTTTTCCGAAGGAGAGCTCCAGATCGCCGCTGTCAAAGACCGCACAGTCGAGCAGGTCCCTGTCCTGATAGGGGCTGTAGCTTTCCAGACCGTAGCTTTCGCTGCGGATGGCGCGGCTGCCGAACCGGGTTCCGGGGCGGTAGGAGGTGGTGGAATCAAAGGGCGCGCCAAACAGCACGATTCTGGCGTCTTCGTAATCTGCGTCACAGCAGAGAAAGGTTTCAATGTTCGGTTTCAACATCTCTCAGTAAATCCTCCACATAGGCGGGCACGTAAAAGGCGCCCTTGTGCAGTGTCGTAGTGTAATAGCGGCAGTAGATCCCCCGCTCGTTCCATCGTTTTTCGTTGAGGTCTTTCAGGGGGTGGTATTTCTTGGTGGAAAAGCCGAACAGCCAGTGGCCGGAAGGGTAGGTGGGAATGTGCGCCTGATAGACCCGGCTCAGGGGGAAGGACTCCACAATCAGCTTGTGCGCCTTCTGCATGGCCATTGCGTCGGCATCGTAGAAGGGGCTTTCATGCTGGTTGACCATGATGCCGTCCTCCTTGAGGGCTTTATAGCAGCTGCCGTAGAATTCGCGGGTGAAGAGCCCCTCGCCGGGGCCGAAGGGGTCGGTGGAATCGACAATGATGAGGTCGTAGAGGTCCTCGCAGCGGCGAATGAACTTTAAGCCGTCCTCATAGTAGATGGTGACGCGGGAATCATCCAGCGAACAGGCGGTTTTGGGCAGGTATTCTTTGCAGACCTCCACCACCTGGGGGTCGATCTCCACCATGTCAATCCGTTCGATGTCGTCGTACCGGCAAAGCTCCCGGATGACGCCGCCGTCTCCTGCGCCGATGACCAGCACCCGGCGGACTTTTGGATGCACCGCCATGGGGACGTGGACAATCATTTCATGGTAGATGAACTCGTCCTTTTCGGTGAGCATCATGTAGCCGTCCAGTGTGAGAAAACGGCCGAATTCCGGGGAGTCGAAGACGTCGATCCGCTGGAACTCGCTTTGGCCGCTGTAAAGCTGCCGGTCTACCCGGATGGACAATTTGACGTTGGGGGTGTGCATTTCGGAAAACCAGAATTCCATATTACGCTCCTTTCAAGACGTTCAGCCGCAGGATCTCCGGGTCCTCGGGGCCGGTCATCGAGCAGCCCTTTTCCCTGGCGTAGCGGATGTAGCGGAGAATCTGGGCGGTGATCCGCTCGCCGGGGGCCAGAATCGGGATGCCGGGCGGGTAGCACATGACAAATTCGGTGCAGACCCTTCCCTCGGTGTCCTCGATGGGCAGGGATTCGCTCTCGCCGTAAAATGCCTCGTGGGGGGAGACCGCCACGTCCGGCGCGATGTATTCCTGGGAGAGCATTCCCAGCTTGTCCCGCTGATAGCGGCGCCGGATCTCGGAGAGCGCCCCCACCAGCCGCTCGATCTCCCGCATCCGGTCGCCGATGGAGAGATAGGCGAGGATATTGCCCAGATCACCGAATTCGATCTGAATATCGTACTCATCGCGGAGAATGTCGTAGACCTCGATGCCGGCGAGGCCCATGTCCAGTGTGTGGACAGAGAGCTTGGTTTTGTCGAAATCATAGACGCTGTCACCATTTTTGAGCTCTCCGGCGAAGGCGTAATAACCGCCGATTTCGTTGATCTCTCCGCGGGCGTATTCCGCCAGCTCGATCACCCGCTGAAAGGCGTTCCGCCCCCGGATGGCCAGGTTGCGGCGGGAGATGTCAAGGCTGGAGAGCAGCAGGTAGGACCCGCTGGTGGTTTGGGTGAGGTTGATAATCTGCCGCACATGCCCCTCGCTCATGGCGGGGCCGGCGAGCAGCAGGGAACTCTGGGTGAGGCTGCCGCCGGATTTGTGCATGGAAACCGCCGCCATATCCGCGCCGGCGGCCATGGCGGAGAGGGGAAGGTTTTCGTTAAAGTAAAAGTGGGTGCCGTGCGCCTCGTCGGCCAGGCAGTACATCCCGTGTTCGTGGGCCAGGCGGACGATCTCCTTCAGGTTGGAACAGATGCCGTAATAGGTGGGATTGTTGAC